>NZ_JACOOP010000010.1:0-81777 GCF_014287725.1 Clostridium sp. NSJ-49
AATGCAAATCCTATTTGTTGCATAGGAATCACATTTTTTGTGAAGTTTTTCATATTATTACTATGCGCAAAAAAGGAAGTTCAAATTCGAACTTCCTTTTCTTTATCGGCAAATATCAAATTTTTTTTGATACAGCCCCTTGCCATTTATCATTTTTAATTATTAAAATACTGGAACAACTGCCCCTTTATATTTTTCATTTATAAAATCTCTAACTTTATCAGAAGTAAGCGCTTCTGTTAAATCTTTTATTTTTTGACTATTCTCAGTACCTTCTTTAACAGCTAATACGTTTCTTCTTTCCTTTAATGAATCTTTATCTTTATCCTCTGAATAAAATGCATTTTCATTCACATCTAATCCAGCTTCTAAAGCATAGTTACCATTTATTACAGCTATATCTACCTCTTCTAATACTCTTGGTAAACTTGCTGCAGTTAACTCATTAAATTGTAGGTTCTTTGGATTAGAAACTATATCAGTAACCTTTAATATATCACCTTCCGCAAGTTCTATAAGTCCTGCAGCCTCTAAAACTCTTAAAGCTCTTGTTTCATTACTAGAATCATCTGGAACTGCTACTGTTGCTCCATCTTCAATTTCATCTACAGACTTATACTTATTAGAAAATGCCCCCATTGGTTCTAAATGAATCTCAGCTGTATACGTAAGATGTGTTCCATTTTCTTCATTAAACGTATTTAAATATGCAATATGTTGGAAATAATTCGCATCTAATTCTCCTTCTTCCACTGCTGTATTTGGCAATACATAATCATCAAATTCAACTATTTCTACTGTATACCCTTTATCTTCTAATTCTTCTACAGCTTGTTCAACAATCTCCTTATGCGGAACTGGTGATACTCCAATTCTTATAGTTTTATCATCACTTGATGATGAATTGCTTCCTCCACATCCTATAAGTGATATAGCTAATACTCCTGTTAATACTAATGATAAAATTGATTTTCTTTTCATATTTGTTTGCCCCCTCAATATTTTTTAATTCTAATTTAATTTCTTATATAAATAATTTCCTAAGCTTTGTAAGCTTTGAACTATTATTATCAGAATGATTACTGTTGTTACCATATAGTCTGTTCGGAATCCCTGATAACCATATGTTATTGCAACCTTTCCAAGTCCCCCTGCTCCAACACTTCCAGCCATAGCCGAATATCCTATAACACTAATAATCGTTAAAGTTAATCCTGAAATAATACTTGGAACAGCTTCCTTAAGCATTACTTTAAATATAATTTGACTATCTGATGCTCCAAAAGATTTAGCTGCCTCTATTACTCCTGGATCTACTTCCTTTAATGAAGATTCAATTATTCTTGCTACAAACGGTGCTGCAGCTATCGTTAAAGGAACTATAGCCGCAGTATTTCCTATAGATTTTCCTACTATAGCTCTTGTCAACGGTATTATAAAAACTATTAAAATAATAAAAGGAAAACTTCTTAGTACATTAATTATAGTATCAAGAATCTTGTACACTATTCTGTTCGGCTTTAATCCACTTGGGGAAGTAATAGCTGCTATTATTCCAAAAACAAATCCTAGAATAGTTGCAAATAATGTTGAGAAAAACACCATATATACTGTTGCACCTAATTCCTTTATTATTATATTTACCATTTTTGCATCCACCCTATAACACCTCCAATATAATATCTTTATTTGATAAATAGCTCATAACAGCTTCTCTATCTTCTTTATTAATATTTATAGTTAAAGTTCCTAAAACTTCATCTCTAAACTTTTCAAGCTTTCCACCAACTATTGAGAAATCTATATTAAGTTCTCTTGCCATCTTTGTTATAAGAGCATTTTCTGAAGATTTACTTGGAAAGAATAATTTTATATTTACTCCTTCATGAGATAAAGTATCATCATCATCTTCTCCTAAGAATTTCTTTAGTGAGATACCTGGTTTTAAGAATATATCATCAGCTTTTCCCTCTGCTACTAATACCCCACCATCAATTAGAGCTACCTTTTCACATATCTGCTTTATAACCTCCATCTGATGAGTAACAACTACTATAGTAATTCCTAATTTTTTATTTATATCATTTAAAAGCGATAAAATATCTTTAGTAGTTTTAGGATCTAATGCTGATGTAGCTTCATCGCACAAAAGAATTTTAGGCTCCAAAGCTAAGGCTCTTGCTATAGCTACTCTTTGTTTTTGCCCACCGCTTAGTTCTGATGGCTTACTTTTAGATTTATCACTTAATCCAACAAGTTCCAAAAGCTCGTCCACTCTTTTTTTAATATAATCTTTTTTATATCCCCAAACTTCTAGAGGTAATGAAATATTCTCAAATACAGTTTTTCTTTTAAGAAGATTAAAACCTTGAAAAATCATTCCTAAATCTTTTCGAAACTCTCTTTTATCTTTTTCTTTAAGATCCTTTACCTCTTTCCCCATAACAATTACTGAACCGTCATTATAGTTTTCCAATCCATTAATACATCTAAGCAATGTTGATTTACCAGCTCCACTATGTCCAATAAGTCCATAAATCTCACCTTCATTAATATTTAAAGTAATCCCCCTAAGAACTTTCGTATCTCCAAAGTTTTTTTCTATATTGCTTATTTTAATCATTCATATCACCTCTTTTTAGAATAACACCATTCCATTATTGTAAAACTTAGTTTTAAAACATTAAAAAAGCACTTGAGAATAAACTCAAGTGCGAAATAAGTCACTATTAATTTACCCTCTCATCTATCAGCTCTACAGCTGCTGGAATTAGCACCACGAATACAGTTAAAAATTAAAAGTTTAAAATTTAGAGTTTTATATGAAATATTTTCGTAATTTCTTAATAATAACTTTCTATAATTATTACTAAACTCTTCACTATTAACTAATAACTGTTAACTATTAACAGGTTGCCGGGTTTCACAGGGCCAGTCCCTCCACCACTCTTGATAAGAAAAATATTTAATTTTAATTTATTTGATATTATAAATATATACTTTATTTCCCTTGATGTCAATATATTTCCAAAGCTTTAACTTGCATTTTTTTAAAAATCTATAATTTCTTCTTCAATATCAATTATTTCTGCCTCACAATTCTCTTCTATAAATGTGATTATATCTTCTTTTGAAGCATATAGCACATCTTTAGAAGTTGCTACTTGAGAAATTCCAATTTGAATAATTTTATGTGTATCTTGTTCTCCTACTTCCCCTACAGATACATTATATTTATTTTTTAATCTTTTAGTTATACTTAAAAGTATCATACGTTTTTCTTTTAATGAATGTACCCAAGATGCTCTTAACTTAATCACTAACACTAGAACTTTCAAAACATCACCTCATAATTTCCTATTATTCTATAATTGTAGTTTTTCCTTTTTACAATATTCATATAACTTTTATATTATTTTATTAAACTACTTATCTCTTATATATATAAACAAATTAATTTAAGAGATTAAATTAATAAAAAGCGTGAACTTTTCATTTTCACGCTTTTCTATGTATATACTATTAATTTTTATTACTTATATGTATTAATATTCTTTTTTTATACATAATCCAATTGCACCTGGACATGTATGCACTCCCATAGCTGCACCTATAGTTTCAAACGAGATTTTGCTAATATTATGGTAATTCTTAAT
This sequence comes from Clostridium sp. NSJ-49, assembly GCF_014287725.1. NCBI lineage: Bacteria > Bacillati > Bacillota > Clostridia > Eubacteriales > Clostridiaceae > Clostridium > Clostridium sp. NSJ-49. The sequence goes on from NZ_JACOOP010000010.1 coordinate 3,657, forward strand.
TTCTTCAAAAAATGCTCTGGCTTCCTCTAGAGCTGCACCATTTAGTACCCAAACTCTACACTTACCTTCATCTAAATAAGAGTTTAATATCTCTTTTAATTTAGATATAGATTTCTTTCTCCCTCTTACTTTACAAAATGGATAAAGTTGTCCTTCATCATCTGATGAAATAATAGGTTTTAAGTGGAGAATTTCTCCTACAGTTCCTGCCACCTTTCCTATTCTTCCGCCTCTTTTTAAAAACTCTAATGTATTAAATGTAACATAAGCACTTACATTTTCCTTTATACTTGGTAGCTTGTCTACAATTTCTTTAAAAGAAGCTTTTTCTTTTATAAGTTTAGCCACCTCTAAAGCCATAGCTCCAACGGGGAATCCCAAAGTTTTTGTATCAAAGAAATGATATGTAAGCTCAGGGTGTTCTTCACAAAGTAGCTGTATACTATTAAATGTACCTGATAAATTACTTGATACAGTAACTACCACGGCATGAGTATATCCTTCATTTTTTAGCTTTTCAATAATATTTTCTGTATATTGTAAATCTGGTAATGAAGTTGTTGGAATAATTCCATTTGCTAAGTCTTCATATACTTTCTCTTCACTTATTGTCACTTTATCTAAGAACTCTCTATCACTATAGATTATTCTAAATGGTAGTACATGTATGTTATTCTCTTTAATAGTTTCTTGACTTAAGTCACATCCACTATCAGTTATTATAGCTATCTTTTGCAAATTACTTCCCCCTACTTTAAACGATATCATAAATATATCATATTAAATTCAAATTAACCATATTAATTTTTTGACAATTACTATTTCTACCTGCTTTTTTTGTGAATTCTCTCCATATAAAAACTTATTATAAGTGTTAATGCATAATCAAACACTAAAAAAGCTAAATTGGCCACTATTAAAAATAATGCAAAAGTTATAACCTTAATATCTCCATTTATAAATCTTGAAAGTATTTCTTCTACACCCTTTAAAATATTTATTCCTAATACATTTTGAAATAAGATAAATCCCACTATAAATGCTATATTAAAAAAGCCTATTTTATATAAAGCTTCAAACTTACTCCTATTTCTTTCCGCGAAAAATTTTATAATACCATATATACCAAAAAATATGGCATAAAGCATGCTTATATTAATTGGTACAATGAAAAACGCTATTAACGCTGAAGCTATATATACAAAAATAGCAGTCTTAACATCACTTCTTATAATACATATTGGTATTATCGCTGAAGCTACTGTTAATATAGTTAATGTATTGATTGGTATCAATGAAGTTAAATATAGAATAATGCTAGTTAATGCAACCATTATTCCTCCTAATGTTATTTCTTTAGATTTCATTTAATACACTCTCCTTTCATTAACTCAAACCTTCTAATTTATATTTACTATTTTTACTTATCAATAACTACTATATAAATTGGTTTTTTCACGCTTTAACAACACCCTATTAAATCTCCACCCATCATCTCACAAAGGCAGTCAGCACATATAAGGTTATTACAGCAAGTACATGCATCTACTCCTCCTTGTGAAGTTCTATAAGGATTTGCATATCCTCCACCTCTCATCTTTAACTGATTTAAACTTTGTCTATATTCAAAGTTATTAGGGTCCATCTGACATGCTTTTTCAATATTGCTAAGAGCTGAATCAAACCATCCTTTATTAAGCTGAACTGCTCCATATAAGAAATGCCATTCTGCATCTCTATTAGCCATAGCATTTAATCTTCTCTCTGCCTCAATATTATTTCTCATCTGAATAAGTCTTCTTATTTCAGCATAATCAGCTACATTATTGCTATATCCCCCACTGTAACTTGAATTTGAATTATTATTATAGTTTGAGTTATAGCTACTTCCAGTACTTCCTCCACCATTTTTCAGCATATCGTAAGCTTTATTAACTTCTGTTAATTTCTCTTGCGCTAAATCCTTAAGTGGATTATCTCCATATTGATCTGGATGATACTGCTTAACTAACTTTCTGTAAGCTGCCTTAATTTCTTCTTGGGAAGCTCCTTGCTTTACCCCTAGTACCTCATATGGATTCATTTTATATACCTCTTTTCTTGCTACTTTTACAATTACAATTCTCAACTATCTTAGTATACTTATCCATCATACCAAGACTAATTATATTTTCTAGTATTTCTTTATTTCTCTTTAATGGTAATCTTTCTAAAGACTCTTTACAGTTATAGCCACAATTTAATATTGTAAATTCTATTCTCGGTTTTATTTCTTGAATAAATTCTTTATATGGCTTATTCTCCTTATTATATAAGTAATTTATAGGATTAAACTTATCATTATTAATATCCTCTTCTAAATCATCTAAAGCATCTATTACATAAATCCATTTTCCTATAGCATAACCTAAACTATAAAGATTATCTCTTAGCTCTTCAGAATCATTATCTATTTCTTCTGGATAAAACTTTAGTATATTAGCTACTATTAAGCTAAAAGGATCACATATTTCATCTATAGAATTAAAATTTTTCTCTTTTTCTAATAGAGATAGTTTATTTAAATTTTCTTCTATTATATCATTTACCCTTGTAACATTTCTGTTAAATTTCTTTTTATAAGGAGATAAAACCATTGCTCCTATCTTACTCTTAATACTCTTATCATCATTTATATCATCTATAAGCTTATAATAAATTAAGCTAACATTCATAGCTGCAGCATATGACAAAGCTTCCCCTTTTATGGCCATAGGCTTTTTATTATGAGGATGAGCTATACATCTTTTCATTTCAAACTTTGGTCCTTCATTATGAAGTGCATCTAAAAGCATGGCTAAAAAAGTCATATCATAATTTAAAGTCATTCTTGGTATATTTCCAAAATTCTCTTTAATATGCATACATACACCACAATAGTATGCTCTGAAAGTTTCATACTCTCTTATTTTCATCTCTGGCTTAAGTGGAGTTACATATCCAAACAAAAAATCACTCCCTAAATATTTATATTAGTATTATAACTTATTATGTTAATCCATCAAATAAATTTTATACTTTTATCAGGTAAAATTCACAAAAATAGGTTATTCAATATATATTTACATAATCTTTAAATTTATATTATGTTATTTAATTAAATCAATATCAAAAGGACTAATTTTATCCTCCTATTTTAAATCAGCTTAATAAGCCTATTTACTAATTCACTATCTAGACTATTTAAAATCTACTTTTATTTAATTTCCTAGGAAATTTTTTATAAAAAATGATTGATTAAAGATTTTATTCTTTAATCAATCAAAATTTGCTCTATTTTATTGTTCTTATCTTATCTTCAGCATCTACTTTACTCTTCTTTCCTTGCTTTGCTATATTTAAAAGCACTCCCATAGCTACTAAATTTATAAGTAATGATGTACCTCCTGTACTAATAAAAGGAAGCGGTACTCCAGTTACAGGTATCGACCCTGTTACAACAGCAATATTAATTATTGCTTGAATAGCTATAACTAAAGTTATCCCTATAGCAAGTAATCTACCATAAATATCTTTTGCTCTCATAGCAACTTTTATTGCTGAAATTATAAAAAATATAAATAATCCTATTACAAATATGCATCCTAATAATCCGAACTCTTCTGCAAGAATTGCAAATATAAAGTCATTATGAGGTTCAGGCATATATAAAGCCTTTTGCATTGAATTACCTAACCCTTGTCCAGTTACACCACCTGATCCTATAGCCATAAGTGAATGAACTAATTGGTACCCAGAATCTGATTGGTCTGCCCATGGATTTAAATAAGTAGTTAATCTTTCTAATCTATATGGCTCAATTACAATTAATCCAAGTCCTGCTAAAAATCCGACTGGTATTAACCCTATCAATACTCTAATATTAGCTCCACCAACCATTATCATAAAATAAGTAACCAGGGTTATAACCACAGTAATACTCAAGTTTTTCTCAGCTAAAACTAATACAGCAAAAGCTGCTCCAATTGCTAGTGGTAAAACAATCCCTTTGCTTATAGTTTTAATTTCTTTTCCCATCTTCACAATGACATGAGCTAAAACAAATACTACTGCATATTTTGCTATTTCTGATGGTTGTATTGATAATCCTCCAAACTCAAGCCATCTTTTAGCTCCGTTTATCTCTTTACCTATAGCTAATACTAATACAAGCAATCCTAATGTACCAATAGCTAAAGGCCAAGTTAACTTTCTTAAAAAATGATAATCAACTCTAGCAAAAAAGCTCATAAAGCCAAGACCTATCACAGCCCAAATTGCTTGCTTTTTTATAAAGAAATACAAATCACCTTGTTCATATAATGCATAATAAGAACTGGATGTAAATACTAGAAGTAATCCAATTAAAACTAATAATATTACCGCTACGTATACTCCATTATCTCTATCAATAGTTATTTTAGTCTTCTTTTTCTTCTTTTTTTTACTCTTATTATATTTAATTCTTTTTTGCAAATCTATAGTACTCATAATTACACCTCTTAATACTCTGATTCTTTTTTAAGAGTTAACTTTATTAAAGAACCCTTTTCTACCACGGTACCTTTAGGTGTATTCTGATAATACACATCGCCTTCCCCTTCAAAAGTACATGTTAAACCTAAATTTTCCAAAAGAGCCTTTGCATTTTCTCTAGTTTTACCTTTTAAATCAGGAACTACAACTTTTTTATCAATATTACTTCCTCGTGTTGAAAGTTCTATCTCTGCACCCTCTTTAACTGTTGTTCCTGGATAAGGATCCATAGATACAATACTATCTCCCTTACCATTTATCTTAATAGTTAACCCATTATCTTCAAGAACTTTTTCTGCTTCAACTTTATTCATTCCTCTTACATCTGGAACTATTATATCTCTAGCTAAGCTATATTCATTGTTAGCAAGAGGTGATTCTATATAATCAAAAATCATTTTAAATAATTCTTTAACCAACGGAGCAGCTACTTGTCCACCATAATATTTTCCTGTACTAGGCTCATCTACAGATATAAAAACAGTAATTTCCGGATTCTCAACTGGTGCTAATGCTATCATTGATGCAATATATTTAGTATTAGAATATCCTCCTATAGCTGCATCATACTTTTCTGCAGTTCCACTCTTAGCCCCAATATCATATCCTTGTACGAAAGAACCAGGCTCTCCGTCTTGAGTGGCAGTTCTTTCTAAATACCCTCTAAGTATGGATGTTTTTTCTTCAGATAAGACATTTCTCTTTATTGTAGGCTCAATAACTTCATCAACGATTGTATTTCCATTATTATCTGTATGTGATATTTCCTTCACTATATGTGGTTGAATCAAATCTCCACCATTAGCTATAGCATTAAAAGCGGTCATCAGCTGAATTATTGTTACGGAGTTTGTTTGTCCAAAAGCTATTGTTCCTAAATCTATCTCTGAAATCTCCTCTGTAGCTTTTACTATACCTACAGCTTCTCCTGGCAAATCTACTCCAGTCTCTGTACCAAATCCTAATTTTTTTATATATTCATTTAATTTTACTTTTCCTAACTTCTCCCCTAATGCCATAAACCCTGGATTACAAGAATTCTTCAATATTTCTGGCAAAGTTTGTACTCCATGTCCATTTAAATCCCAACAATGTACTACTGTTCCACCAAAATTTACACTTCCTGTACAGTTAAAGGTATCATTTTCAGAAACAACTCCTTCCTCCATAGCCGCTATCATAGTTATAACTTTAAATGTAGATCCTGGTTCATATGCATTACTTACAATATTGTTTCTCCACATTGATTGTATTTTTTCATTGTCATCTGTTCCCTCAAAACTATCATATCCTTCTAGAGGTTCATTCGGATCATAATCTGGCTTGCTAGCCATTGCTAAAATCTCTCCTGTGTTTGGATTCATTACTACTACCGAAGCCCCTTTAGCTTTATTTTCATCTAAACCTTTTTGAGCTATTTTTTCAGCAAAATACTGAATATTTTCATCTATAGTAAGGACAACATCCTTTCCATCAATGGCCGGTGTAAATTTATATGGTACGAAAGGCATAGTATTTTGATTACTATCTACCCCCTCAATCTTTAACCCTGGAACACCTGAAAGATAATTATCGTATTGTAATTCAATTCCAGTTAATCCTTGTCCATCTGTATTTACACTTCCTAAAGCTTGTGCTAAATAATGTCCATTAGGATAATATCTTTTTACATCATTACTAACTGTTACTCCATATATATTAAGAGATTTAACTTCATCTGCTTTACTTTGCTCAATTCCTCTAATTAAATTTGGATAAGGTTGTCCGCTTTCAATTATTTCTAGAACCTCATCTCTAGTCATATCTAATGTATCAGCTAAACTTTGAGCAATTTCTTTTACATCTATCTCTTCTTCTGTTGCTTCAGTTAAAAGAGCTTCTATATCAAAGTCAACTCTATATACTGTTGCAGATGCAGCAATGTACTTTCCATTTCTATCTAATATATTTCCTCTTTTGGCTGTTACTTGTATCTCTTGATTCCATTGAGTATCAGCTCTATCTTTATATTCATTTCCCTTAACAAATACTATGTAACCTAACCTTATAACTAAAAGTAAGAAAATTAAACATATTAAAGTACCAATACCCGCTAACCTATTCATTGCATTACTTTTTACAACTCTTTTTTTCTTCTTTTCCTTAACTGTCTTCATCTTCTAACTCTCCATTCAATATCTTCCATGAGCATAACCCCGCTGCCAAGTATTACTTTATTTAACTATCTTATATTATATTGCTTTTTAGTAAAAATATAAATACCTAAACATAAAAGAAGAGATACTTTTTACAGTATCTCTAGTATTTGTTCTGGTTTGTTCACTATATAATTTGCCCCCGCGGCTTCAAGTTCTCCCTTTCCTCTAAATCCCCATTCAACACCAACAGATTTAACACCTGCATTTTTAGCTGTATTTATATCAATTTCAGAATCACCTATGTAAAGACACTCGTCTTTATTCACATTAAACTCTTCAATCACTTCAAGTACAGCCCAAGGATCTGGCTTTTCTTTAGTATTTTTCTTATGTCCATATACAACCTTAAATCTATCTCCAAAATAATTCTTAACAACTTCTGTTGTAAATTCATGAGGTTTATTAGAAACTACAGCTATATTAATTCCTCTATTAATTAAACTATCTAACATTTCCATGATACCATCATATGGCTTTGTCATATCTATCATATGTTTTTCGTAATAAGTATCAAATAATTTTAATGCCTTCTCTATATTCTCCATATCTCTTCTATCTTCTGGCAACATTCTTTCTACAAGCTTATATCTTCCATTTCCAACAAAAGTTTTATACTTCTCTACTTCGTGAGTCTTATATCCTAAAGTAGTTAATACATAATTACAAGCATTTGCTAAATCCTCTATTGTATTTAATAATGTTCCATCTAAATCAAATATAATACTTTTTATCATTAATAATACCATCCTTAATTAAAATATAATCTATTATCACTTAGAATGTATTATATCATATAATTTATTAATTATTATCATCGAATCTCATATAAAACACAACCGAATTATCTTTATTGTATATTGAATATTTTATATTTTTATGTTGATCTAATATACTTTTAACAATATATAGCCCTAATCCAGTACCACCAGTTTTTCTATTTCTAGATTTATCAACTCTATAAAATGCTTCAAAAATATTTTCAATTTCATTTTCAGGTATATTTACACCTGTATTTTGAACTGCTAATTCTTTCTTATTTAAGCTAATAATAACTTTTTCATTTATAGGTGAGTGTACAATACTATTTTTTATTATATTTGTTATTGCTCTTGTTAATAAATTTATATCCCCATTTATATAAACGCTCTCTTCAATATGCTTTTCTAAAGTTATATTTTTATCTTCACAAAAATAATATAAATCATTTAATATATCTTCAACTAACATCGATAAATTCATATTAACAAAAATACACTTTAACTTTTGGTCTTCTCTCCTACTCATATCTAGCAATTCTTGTACAAGCTCTCTCATCTTTTGTACTACATCATAAGATTCTTTAAGGTATTTATCTCTATCTTTATATTTTCCAATTTTATAAATCATTCCTTCTATTTGTCCACTAATAATTGTAATAGGTGATTTAAGTTCATGAGATATTGTTGCAATAAATTCCCTTCTTTGCTTTTCTATTTTTCTCTCTAACTCTATTTCTTCAGTAAGCTTAGAATTAACATGCTCTAACTCTTTAAAAGAATTTTTTAAGTTTTCATTCATTAAGTTTAAGCTTTTTGATAATTGCCCTATTTCATCATCCCCTTTAATCTCTATTACATTATCAAAATCAAGGTTAGACATTTTTTTAGCTACATCATTTATTTTTATTAATGGCTTACTTATCTGTATAGAATAAAATGTTGAGATAGCAATTGCTATAACAATTATTGTTATTATTGCAAATGGGAAGAATAATGCAACAATTGTAGCTGCTTCATCAATAGGACTTACAGCTACATGAACTATTAGAGAATACTTTCCTTTTAAACTACGTATTGTTATATCATTTTCAATATTTAAACTTCCTTTTTTATTTATAGGTTTATATACTGCCTCATTTACTTCATCTTGGCTTAATTTAAAACGTTTCAAAATATGAGGTGGTAATTCCTCTTCTTTTAAGAATGGTATTTTTCCTGGATCATTTATCCATTCTCTAAATGAACTATACACAATTGAAACTATCCTATTTTCTTTATCCTTTTTAACAAGAATTAAGTCTAAATTATTGTCATATGAAAACTTATCTAATGTAACTGATAAATCTAAATCTTCAGTTTCCTCTAAAGTGGTTTTTAGTTCCTCTATACTGCTATAAATCTTATTTAATTTATAATTTTCATATACCTTAGGCATAAATAAATATATCCCACCATATAGCAAAGTAAACGAAATAATTATAATGAGAACACTCCATATAAAGTTTTTTTTCTTTATACTTAGATTATTCCACTTGTTTTTCAAGAACATATCCTACACCCTTTATAGTCTTTATATAATCCTTTTGTATTTTTTTTCTTATATTTTTCATATGAGCATCAATAACTCTTGTATCTCCGAAGTAATCATAACCCCATATTTTTTCTATTAACATCTCTCTTGATACTACCATTGGATAGCTATTAATCATTAAAGCTAATATATTAAATTCCTTTAAGGTAAGCTCAATTTCCTCATTATTAACATAGGCTTTAAATGTTTGCAATTCTAATCTTAGCTTTTCAAATTCTAAAATATCGCTTTCATTTTTTTCTTTCTTATTTCTTCTTAAAACAGCTTCTACTCTTTTTATTAATATATTAAAAGAAAATGGTTTTGAAATATAATCATCAGCTTTAAGCTCAAACCCTCTCACTTCACTTTCCTCATCACCTAAAGCAGTTAAAAATATTATAGGAACATTTTCATCTAACCTTTTTATCATTTTGCATAATCCATATCCATCAAGCTTTGGCATCATTACATCTAAAATAACTAAATCATAATTTCCATTTTTAAACTTTTCATATCCTTCAATTCCATCTGATGCCGTATCTACAATATAGTCTTGTGATGATAAAAACTCTACTATTAATTCCTGTATTTGATTATCATCTTCTACTACTAAAATTCTACTATTCATGACTTTCCTCCACAAAACTTTTTTACATTAAGTACTATTTTATCATATAGGTCTTATCTTTAATCTAATTCACCTAAATTTTATAATATCTAATTGCGCTAGTTTATCACCTCAATCTGAAATTTATCTGAATTTAATCAATATATTTTTCACTTTTATTCATTTATCTTTATAATACAATTCATTTTTTATCTACATAAATTTATTAAAATACAAACATACCACTTTAGGAAGGGTGACAAATTTGAAAATAAAGAGAAATCATAAAAGAAAAATATCTACATTAACTATATTATTTACTATACTCTTACTATCGTCTTTTTTTATCTATAGCTTTTTATCATCTCAAAATAATATAAGTGAAGTAAATTCTACAATAGAAGATAATATATCTTCTAGAATTATTTCTTCTAACTCACCTGACTCTGATAGTGTAACTACACTGTCTATATCTAGTTTAGATTATACATCTTTATCTTATTCTGAAAGATTAGGTATACTCTTTAATAACAATTATTTAATTGATGATAGAATAAAAATATATCTTGGTGATGAAATAGATAATATTGGATTAATTTATTATAATTTGGAAAATAATACTTGTATCAATATAAATGATAATATGGAATTTATTGCAGCAAGCACATACAAAGTTGGTTTGAATTTATACGCTTACTACTTAAACTCAATTGGTCAATTAGATTTAAATGAATATATTGAATATTTACCTGAAGATTATGAAGAAGGTACAGGCATTTTACAATATGAATATTACATTGATTCTTATAGCATTCAAGAATTACTTGACCTATCACTTATATATTCTGATAATATTGCTACAAATATGCTTGGTCGTTATCTTGGTGGTCATGAAGAAGTTCGTAAAAATTTATATAAATTACTTAAAATAGACTTTAATTCATCTGAAAATATAATAACTCCTGCTATTGAATATGAAATATTGAAATGTATCTATGAATATAGTTATTATCCAAACTTTAAACATATGTTGTCAGTCTTAACTCAATCAGAATATAATGACCGACTAACTAAATACATAGATGAAAATATCGTTGCACATAAAATTGGAACTTATGATACATACATACATGATGTTGGCATTGTATTTGATAATAGTCCTTACATAATTATTTTATACACACATGATCTTGAAGATGCAGAAGAAAAAATTGCCAATATATCAAATGCTCTATATCAATATAACAATTTAACTTATTAATGTTTTAAAAGGATTTGTAATATATTATAATTAAAATATGGTATATTATGTAATAAAAGGAGAGAGTATTTATGGGTAAAAAGAAAAATAAACAATCAAAACGCAATGAGCAAGCTGAAAAAATATTATACTATGGAATTGTATCAGGTCTTACAATTGGTGTAATAATAGCCTTCATATTATTTATTTTAACGGATAATATGTTTTGGATGGTACTTCCTCTAATAACTCTATTTATAGGCTTTGCTATTTCTTCTCTTATAAATAAAAGAAACTCTAAACCAAGACCTTCATCAAATAAATCAAAATAATATTTTTACAAATAAAGTTTTGATTGTATATTACTTATATTTAAAAAAATGTCTCAAAATAAATTTAACTATCTTAGTATAATTTATTTTGAGACATCTTTATATTATTTTCTACTCTTCTATAAACTCGATAATTCCTTTACCTAACTTAGCTACTCTAGCTAATGAATATACATCATACCCTTTTTTATTTAACATTTCTCTTCCTGGTTGGAAAGATTTCTCTATAACTATTCCTATTCCTGCAACCTTCGCTCCTGCCATTTCTACTAATCTTGCAGCTCCTAATGCAGCCTCTCCATTTGCTAAAAAATCATCTATAATTAATATATTATCATCTTCACTTATATATTTTTTTGAAAGAGTTAACTCATAATCACTACCTTTTGTAAAAGAATGTACTAAAGTTTGATATACTTCACCATTTAGTATCTTTGAACTTTGCTTCTTTAAAGTTACCATTGGTATTCCCATTTGTAATGCTGTCATCACCGTTGGAGCAATTCCTGAGCTTTCAATTGTAAATATTTTAGTTATATTCTTCTGCATAAAATAATCTTTAAAATGAGTTCCAATCTCATACATAAGTTCTGGGTCAACTCCATGATTCAAAAACGAATCAACCTTAAGAACATTTTCGCTCAACGCTTGTCCTTCTTTTAATATCTTTCTACGCAAATTTTTCATAATATACACCTTCCAATTTCTATTTTTTCTTAAGTCAATGTTAAATTTAAGTATTAGAGCTACTACAATTAATTCTTAATACTGCTAAAGAAATAATCACGTATCATATAAATTCATTCTTTAAACATATCTAACTATAATACTTATAAATATTTAAACCTTAAAATAAATTTCTATATTTTTATAAATAAAAAAACAGAAAAACCTGTATACTTTAATTTAATTATTAAAGTAATGAAAAAACCACCTCAAAAAAACTTGAGGTGGTTAATTTAAGTCAAAAATCTATAATAAATAGAAATTTATACACTAAAATAACATACCTCGTAGTCTGCCAATTACGGTTAGCAGGTAGAAACTTTCGGACCAATTACCGAATTTATACGAGCTTCATATTATAAACGAATTATAACATATATTTAACTAAAAATATATTCCTTTATTTAATTTTCTCAAATACATTTAATTATCTTATAAATTTTCATACTAAATATTAATTTGAAGTTACATATTCTTCAATAGCTTCCGCAACTTTCTTAGATAATCTTACCGCTTCTACTACAGTTTTTGCCCCTGTAACTACATCTCCACTAGCAAAAACCCCGTCTCTAGATGTTCTGCCATATTCATCCACATGTACTAATCCTGAAGGTAATGTATTTATCCCCTTAGTTGTTGAGACGATGTTACTTCTTGGCCCTTGACTTACTGCAATTATTACTGAATTAGTATTAAATACGCCTTCTTTACCTTTATCTTCAATTACACTTCTATTTCCTTCAGCATCAAAAACTTCTTTAGTTTCTATATATCTTATTCCTTCATCTAAAATTTCTAAAGGATTTTTATAATAAAGGAATTTTACTCCATCAAGCTTTGCATATTCTACTTCTAATTTCTCAGCTGGAGCATCTATCTCACCTTTTCTATACATTACATATACTTCTTTTGCGCCTTTTCTTATAGCTGTTCTAGCTACATCCATAGCAGCATTTCCAGCTCCTATAATAGTAACTCTATCCCCTAAATCATAAACATCGGGATTTTTTAAATAATCTATTCCATAGTGAACATGTCCAAGTGTTTCCCCTTTAACATTTAATGTTCTAGGATTCCATACACCCGTTCCTATAAAAATAGCTTTATATCCATCTCTAAATAAATCATCAATTGTTATATACGGCCCTATCATAGTATTTGGACGTATTTTAACTCCCATCTCTACAAGTTTTTCTTTTATATTATCTAATATATCTCTTGATAATCTAAATTCTGGTATACCATATCTTAAAACTCCACCTATCTTATCATGAGCTTCAAAAATTGTTACATTATAACCTTTTTGAGCTAATAATATTGAAATTGTTATTCCTGCAGGGCCCGATCCTATAATGGCTACTCTCTTTTCTTTATCTATTTTTGACTTAGTAAAAGCTTTATGTATATAAAAATCAGATATATAATTTTCTACATCTCCAAAATGTACTGGATTATTTTTTGCATTTAAAACACAATTACCTTCACATTGTTTTTCATGAGGGCACACAAGTGAACAAATTACCGATAACGGATTATTATTAAATAATTTTTCTCCTGCTGAATCTATATCTCCACTTAATAATAATCTTATTACCTCTGGTATCTCTGTACTTACTGGACATGCTGCCGTACATCTCGGCTTCTTACATCCAAGACACTTTCTAGCTTCTTCTAATACGTGACTACTCAAATTTTATCCTCCTAATATTTCTATATGATTTTTAAATTTATTATATCATCTTTAAGAATAAATCCAACACATTAACTTTACACTTTTATCTTTACGTATAATTAATATCTTTAAATCAAACACTATTTAATGATTCATTATATTTTTTATACAATAAGGAGAGATTTTATGTCAAGCTACACAGGTACTGTAAAATGGTTTAATCAAGAGAAAGGATATGGATTTATTTCTGCAAATGATGGTCAAGATGTTTTTGTACATCATTCTCAAGTAAAAGAAAAAGGAACAGATAAAGATTTACATGAAGGAGAAAATGTATCTTTTTCAATTGGTGAAGGAGAAAAAGGTCCTATGGCCATAAATGTACAAAAAATTTAAATTGCTTTACATTTTTTTTGATTAAAAGTTAAGAGTGTAGAGTTAATGGTTTAGGAATAAAGTTAACACATCTGACTTTAAAATTTAGAAACTGCATAGCAGTTTCATCCTAAACTCTTTTCACTTTTAACTCTTCACTCTTAACTCAAAAAGTGATTCACACTTTTTTTACTTATTATTTTAAGTAATTATCTTAACATTTCTAATAACTCTTTAACAATAGCTTTTGCTCTAGCCGGTAATTTATCTAGTTCTTTTTGTCTCTTTTTTTCATTATCGATTTGAACAATTTGCATTACTTTTTGTTGTAAACCTGGTATAGAATTTAATTCATCTGCTAATTGATTGAATTTACTTGCAAACCTAGGATCTTGCATTTTTCTTTGAAGAAGTCCTATTAATTGATAAGCGTCCATACATTCCTCCACTTTATACCTTTTACTGTTATAATACGTTTAGATTTATGTATGTGCTACCATTTTTTTAAGCAAATTAAAAGACGTTGCATTTTGTCCTGCAACGCCCCATAACCACCTATAACTTTAAAAGCAAAAGTTAGTTGGCTATATTGTTATTATATGAAATTTATCTTTTATTATACATAACTTATCTTCCTATATTTAAATCTCGTTCATTGCTTTTGCAAAGTTCTCGATATTTTCTCTTTCAATCATGTCAACAAACTTTTTCATATCAATCCCTTTAAATTTATCATTAGTATTTGCTAACGATTTAAATACTTTTCTAATTATAAACCTTTCAAAAAAGTTCATATCTTTAAAATTAAAAGCCCCTCCAAAGTACCCTTGAACTTTTGCAGATAATATCAACTTTTCCGGAAAATTATCTTTAATTTGTTTTTCAACATTCTCTTCATTCATACAGCAAATAAATAATCCTAATTTTTTCTCTTTAAGATTATCGCAATAACTTTCACACACTTCTTCTATCTCTTTCTGAATTTTTCCCATATAAATAGATCCACCAATTACAACTTTATCATAATTATTTAAATCAAGAGTTATATCTTTTCTTATATCAACAATATCTACTTCACCTTTTAAGTTCTCTTCTAAAAGCTCTGCACATTTTTTTGCGCATCCATGGTTACTCCCATATATAATTAAAGTTTTCATTTCTCAATTCACCCCATAGTTAATTTATTTCATTTTTTATAAAAACATATATCTTATAAATATAAATTATATAATGTTAATTATTATGTTTTTTTATATTATATAATTCCTTAAATTATAACTTTTGCACTTTTATAATATAATAAAAAAAGATTATTGCATTTTATAGTTATGCAATAATCTTTTCTTTAATTATATATCATTAATTTCCTTGTATTTTCCCATCTTTTAAATGTAAATCCATTTGTGGGTAAGGTATACTTATATTCTCTTCATTAAATTTAACCATAACCTTCTCTAACAAATCAAAATGAACTGTCCAATAATCAGATGTTTTACACCATGCTCTTACAACAAAATTTATAGAACTTTCACCATGTTCATTTATTGATATAAATGGCTCTGGATTTTTAAATATCAATTCATTAGCTTCTACAACTTGTGTAAGAATTCTTTTTACCTTAAATATGTCATCATCATAAGATACACTGAAAACCAAATCTACTCTTCTTGTATCTTTAGAAGAATAATTTACTATACTATCATTAGCTAAGGCTCCATTTGGAATTAATATTTGTTTATTATCTGGAGTAACTAAACAAGTATAAAATATACTTATCTTTTCAACTATTCCTGAATGTCCTGCTCCTTCAATATAATCACCTACATTAAAAGGTCTTATTAAAAGAATTATTACTCCTCCAGCAAAGTTTGATAAACTTCCTTGAAGTGCAAGCCCTATAGCTAATCCTGCTGATGCAAACAGTGCTGCTAATCCTGTTGCTTTAAGTCCTACAATTTCCATAACGATCATTATCAATAAAATCTTTAATACAACTTCTATAAAAGTATCTAAAAAATTTCCTAAAGTCTTATCTACATTTTTTTTATCCATTAATGAATTTATAAACTTTTTAAATTTTTTTATTAACTTCCATCCAATAGATAATACTAAAAGACCTATTCCTATCTTAACTCCTTCAGTCAAAATCCAATTAACTGAAAAGTCCAATATTTTTTCTAACTGCATCGTCATACTTCCTCCATTTTTCATTTGCTACTTTTAACTATAATTTAATTCTTCGCCTATTATTAATAGCTTTCTTTTATACATTAATTTAAAAAAGAATTTTTTTCAATAACAATTACTTCCAAATCAATATATCTATAATCTTTCTTAGTTAAGTAAAGAATTTATTTCTAAGTTTATACCTTCAATATCAATTTCATTACTTATTATATCATCATTTACTCTATATTTTTCTTTCAATTTTAAGATTCTATATACACTTTCATCTATTCTTTCTTCTGATATAATATTACTACTAACAGCATCTTTAACAGCTGATATTGATTTTATAATATCATCATATCCATGGCAAACAAGTATTAAATCATTTCCTGCATTTATAGCCATGATGACAGCATCTGTCAAATTATAATTATCCATGATAGCCCCCATAGTCATATCATCTGTCGCTATTACTCCATCAAAATTTAACTTATTTCTTAAAATATCAGTTGTAACTTTCTTTGACATAGTTGCTGGATATTCACTATCTATACTTGATAATATTATACTTGAAACCATAACTACATCTGCACCATTTTCTATAGCATTTTTAAACGGAATAAACTCTAAGTTATTAAGCTCTTCTAATGTTTTTGTAACTATAGGTAATCCATAATGCGAATCAATATCTGTGTTACCATGACCTGGAAAATGTTTTACTACGGGAATTATTCCACCATCTCTTAACCCTTCCATAGTTTTTATTCCTAATTTTAAAACGATATCTGCATTATTACCAAAAGCTCTTTCCCCTATTACTGTGTTATTTGGATTGCTATCAATATCTAGTACTGGAGCAAAATCCATATTAAATCCAAGATTCTTTAATTCTTTTGCAATAATACTCCCTATATTATAACTTAAATTCTCATCATCAAATTTACCTATGTATCCACTTGAAGGAAGTTTTAGGAATTCATCTGGAACTCTTGAAACAACTCCTCCTTCTTCATCTACAGATATAAATAAAGGAATATCTTTTTTTATAGCTTTTATTTCATTATTTAAAGTTATTATTTGATTTGAATCTACAACATTCCTTGAAAAATATATAAGCCCTCCAACTTCTTGATTCTTTACAAGATCTATAATTTCATCATTTATTATATCTCCTTCAAAACCTACTATAAAAAGTTGGCCAATTTTCTGTTCTAGCGTCATAGAATTTATCTTTTCCTTTATTTTATCTAATTCTTTAGTTTCTTCAGTATGTTTTTCAGTATTATATTCATTACTACTCTCTTCCTTTATACTATCTCCCCCACAGCCTGCCATTAATAATATCATAAATGCAGATATCATAAAAATTTTAATACTTCTCATTCTTATACCTCTTTAAATTAAAATTATACTTATTATATATTAACATTTTATCTTTACTTTAATCAAAAAAATAAGTGTACCTAGTTATTCTAAGTACACAATTGTTGCTTTATTTTAAATTAATAGACCATAAACCATGTAAATTACAATATTCCCTTACTGAAACTATATTATCGTAATCTACATTAAATAATCCTTCTGGTTTATCTCCTGGTTTTAAATTTAATCTATAAATTTCTGTATCAGTTAAAACTTCTATCCACTGAATATGATGCTCTTGAAGCATTGGATGCTCAACTTCTCCAACCTTAACAAATACTCCAGCATCTTTCTTTTCTACTACTGGTATATGTTTCTCTCCAACACCTTCCTTTGTTCTTTCATCCTTTAAAAGCATTGGCTTCCCACAACATACTAGCATTCCTGGAGCTTCTTGTAATACCTCAACTATATTTCCGCATATATTACACTTGTAAATAGCATTCGTTTTTGTCATTTAATAACCCCCATTAAAATCAATTAACCAATACTATATATATTACACCACCTATCTATTAATACTACATTTTACTATTTTCAACTAATTCATTTATTAATGCACAAATATTTTTAGATGAATCATTTTTATCAAAAGATCTACAAGCTTCTTTCATATTATTTAATTTTTCTTTGTTCATTAATAATTCTTCTATTAGCTTATCACAGCTTTGATTTTTTTCTAATTTAATTGCCATATTGTGATTTATTAAAAATTCTGCATTTTCCTCTTCTTGTCCTGGTATAGCATCAAATATTGCCATAGGTATATTAGATGCTAAAGCTTCAGTAATTGTTAAACCACCTGGCTTAGTTATTATAATATCAGCTGCTTGCATAAACTTGTTAACTTCATCAGTAAAATATATTAATTTTGTATGCTTTTCACTCTTATTTATTACTTTAGCAAATTCATCATACAACTTTTGATTTTTTCCAGTAATAACAATTACCTGAAATTCTCTATCTATATTAATTATATCTTCATATATTTTAAAAACGTTTGTTACTCCAAAGCTTCCTGCCATCATTAATATTGTTGGTAGATTTGGATTTAACTCTAACTCATTTAATACTAAATCCTTATCTTTTTTTTCAAAAAAAACTTGCTCTATAGGAATACCATATGGATATATGACCTCTTCCCTAACACCTATTTTGCTCATTTCTTTAACCATATCATCATTTGAAACTATATATGCATCAACTTTTTGGTTTACCCACGTTTTATGTGGCGCATAATCTGTCATTATACATACTAATGGTATATTTACAAGTTCTTTTGCTTTAAGTATTGATACCATCTCTGTTGGAAATGGATGTGTTGTAATTATAACATCCGGTTTAAATTCATCAATTAACGGTAACAATTTATTTGCAAATAAATAATTTAATCTATTGACAAAACTAATCCAACGATCTTCTTTATTTGTTAGTTCATAAATTTTACCATATATTTTTGGTGTCTTTGTTGCCAAATATACATATCCACTTGTTACTGTTTTATTCAATATTGGATTAATATATAATAAACTATCTACGATTTTAACATTTGCACTTTTATCATGCTCACTCATGTAATTTTCTATAGCTCTTGAAGCTCTCATATGGCCTCCACCAGTGGATGCTGATAAAATCAGTATATTCATTTTTTGCATGCTCCCTCTTCTAATATCTAAATACATTTCTAAAATTATGTATTTATCAATTTTGTATACTTTTAATTGTGATAAATATTCGTTTGTATATTATATATCATTTTTAATAACTTTACTACGCATTTCATACATAGCTCTATTATCTATGATAATACCATAACCTATTATATCACCTTAATCCCCTATTTTTCTTTAAATATATCTTAATATATTCTTAAGATATCCTAAATTTGATTCTATCTATTTATACCAATTTATTTTTTCTCCATCACAAGTTACAACATTATACATTAATGCACTACTATATTTATAAGACTTTATTATTTTTTTAATTATTAAAGATGCTTCTTCATCATTTTCAATTTTAGAATCGAAATAAAGATTTACTCCTTTTCTATTATGTAAAGCAAATACCTTTTCGCCATTTATTCTATGCTCTTCTATTAATTTAACTATATCATCTTGCTTTAATGGACAACTTACTAATACCATACCCTATCTCCTCATACATTTTCTTATCCTAATATTATAGCATATTATTTTACTTCCTACTAAACATCTAATTATAATTTAGTTAAGTAACATTTACACCCTATATCATCTATCTTAATAAATATTTTATTGAACAAAAATACATCGTACTTCAATAAAATAACAACATGTTAATTACTAACTTTAAAGAAATACGATGCATACTATATAATAATTCTTTTTAAACTTTTCTTTTATTAAACAATTTACTTATATCCATAATTAGTGCTGCGAGTAATCCAAATCCTAAGCAAATTAGGAAATTAAACATTCCAAAGCTATCTGGTATATCAAATATGCTTCTAACTCCTGGAATAAGCACTATACAATATAATAAAAGACATATTATTATAGCGCCAATAGCATATATATTTTTAAATATACCCAATTTAAATGTTGTAACTTTATCTGATCTAGCTGGCAAAGTTTGAAATATTCTTGATATTGTTACTGTTGAAAATGCCATAGCAGCGCCTAGTTCTGGTGATACTCTATTTCCAACATACTGAGCTAATATAACTACAACTCCTATTATAATACCTCTAATGAGTACTGATTGCCATGTTCCACCTTGTAATATTCCTTCATTAATATTCCTTGGCTTTTCGCTCATAATATTTTTTTCTGCTGGTTCAAGCCCCAAAGCTATTGCTGGAAGAGAATCATTTATTAAATTTATAAATAATAGTTGTAATGCTGTAAATGGATTGGGCCATCCTACAAATACTGCAAATAGAATAGCTATTATAGCACCTAAATTCCCTGCGAAAAGATAGGTAATAGATTTTTTTATATTACTATATACAGTTCTTCCTACTTCAACAGCTGAAACTATAGTCTTAAAATTATCATCTGTTAATATCATAGCTGCAGCATCCTTAGCTACATCTGTTCCACTTCCCATTCCTATTCCTATATCAGCCTGTTTCAGAGCTGGTGCATCATTTACCCCATCTCCAGTCATAGCTGTTATATAACCTTTTTCTTGCCATGCCTTTACTATTCGAATCTTATTCTCTGGTGAAACTCTTGCATAAACAGTTATATGTTCAAGTTTTTCTTTCAATTCCGCTTCACTTAATGCATCTAATTCTTGGCCAGTTAAAGCTATATCTCCATCTTTCATAATTCCAATTTCTTTTGCTATAGCTGCTGCTGTAGTTTTATGGTCACCAGTTATCATAACTGTTTTTATACCTGCTCCACTTGCTTCAGCTACAGCCCCAAATACTTCGTCTCTAGGTGGATCTATCATTGCCATCAATCCAACTAAAGTCATATCTACCTCATCCTCTAATGCTGGTACAAAATCCTCATCTGGTACATCTTTTAAAGCAAAAGCTAATACTCTTAATGCTCTATTAGAAAAATATTCGTTTTGTTTTCTATACTTATCTAATATTTCTTCTGAAATATCTACTTCTTCACCATCATCTAATGCTTTTGTCACACGACTAAATACTACATCCGGTCCACCTTTAGTAAACATTATAGCATTTCCATTTATTGAATTTACAGTAGACATTAACTTTCTATCAGAATCAAAAGGAATTTCACTCAATCTATCATATTTTTCTCTTAACTCTTTATAATCTATCCCTCTTTTATTTGCAAATCTTAAAAGTGCTACCTCAGTTGGATCTCCAAGTTCAACTCCATCTTCTGTAATATCTGCATCGTTACATAACGTAGAACTTAAATTCATGGCTTCAACTTGTTCTGAAGAATCACTTTCTGCTTTAACTTCTTCTTTTGTAATACCATACATAAAGAAATCTACAACTGTCATCTTATTCTGAGTTAATGTTCCTGTTTTATCAGTACAAATAACACTAGTAGATCCTAGAGTTTCAACTGCTGGAAGCTTTCTTATTATAGCTTGCTTCTTTGCCATATCTTTAGTTCCAACAGCTAATACTATAGTTACTATTGAAGATAAAGCTTCAGGAATAGCTGCTACTGCCACAGCAATGGCAAACATAAATGAATCAAAAATTAATGCTTTTAAATCGCTTCCGCTTAAATATCCTCTTATAACTTGAATAGCAAATATAGCTGCTGCTAAAAGCATTATCATTATTCCTAACTTCTTGCCAAAATCATCAAGCTTTTGTTGAAGAGGTGTTCGTTTATTTCCTGCTGTTTCTAAAAGTGATGCAACTTTTCCCATTTCAGTGTTCATACCAGTCTGGGTAACTACTAGCTTGCCTCTTCCATAAACAACAGTAGCACCACTAAATACCATGTTTTTCCTATCACCTATTCCTACTTCTTCCTCTATTTTATCTGTATGCTTTAAGACTGCTTCAGCCTCTCCAGTTAGCATCCCTTCTACTACTTTTAATGTTTGAGCTTCTATAAGTCTACCATCTGCTGGTATATAGTCTCCTGCTTCTAAAAATACAACATCACCAACTACAATCTCTTTAACAGGAATAGTTATCTTTTTTCCATCCCTTAGTACCTTAGCACTTGGTGCTGATAACTTTTTTAAACTATCTAATGAACTTTCTGCTTTCCTTGTTTGAGTAACACCTAACACTGAATTCAATATTACTACTAAAAATATAATAAGCGATTCTACTACTTCACCTAAAAATATCTGTACTATAGCTGCTATAAGTAATACTATAACTAATAGATCTTTAAAACTTTCTAAAAACATTTTCCATATAGGAACTTTAGATCCTTCTCTTAACTCATTGTATCCATCTCTTTCTAGTCTATCTTTGGCTTCGCTACTTGTTATACCTTCAGCATCACTTTTTAATTCTTTTATTACATCAGAATATTCTTTTCTATAATACATATAATTACTCCTTCTATAATTTGTGATGAATTTATAATTATAGTATTATCCTTTAACAATATTTTATTTAATATAATAAGTTTAGCTGTAATATTTATAAAAATTTTATAATACATAGTATTATATTTGTAAATTTTAGGAGGTATCAAAATGCTTAAGAAAATATGTCCTCATTGTAATTATAAATTTTCTACTAAAGATATCTTTATCAGAAAACATTCACAATATATAACTTGTCCTCAATGCCAAAATAAGCTTATCGCATCAATAAAATCTAAATTTATTTTTAGTGTAATAATGCTATTAACCTTTATCTTTTGGGCAATCATAACTAACTCCGCTTATATAAATATCGAATCTTGGATAAAATATCTTTTAGCATTCATTTTATTTTTTATATTATTTTTTATAATAGAACCTTTAACTGATAAGTTTGAAATTTTTGAAGATTTATCAAAAAGCAAAAGATAGGGTAATATTTACAGAATATTTAAGAATTATTTAAGTTTTTATCAATTGCTTTATTTGTAAAATATAGTATTATAATAAAATATATACTAAATTTTTATAATATAGGTGGTTAATATGAAATTAAAGGATAATAAACTAATTAAAATTATTACTTACTGCTTTTTTCCTATTTTTATTGTATTAATTACTGAATTTAATCATATGCAAAGCTTCAATAAACTACTAGGTTTTGTAACTAGTAAATTTCCAGCATTTTTATATAGCGTATTATTAATTTCAGTTCTCTTTTTTGCAATACTCTTTTTTACAAAAAAGAGTCATATAGCAGTAGGAATTCTAAGTATAACCTTGTATATACTTTCCACAGTAGAGTATTTTAAATATACAACTAGTGGAACTCATCTAACTTTAAGTGATTTAGTTATGACTCGAAATATAGGAGACGTAGGAAAGTTTGCAAAACTAAACTTCACTTGGCCTTTAATAATATGCTTAATATTAATTATTGGTTATATAGTATTGTGCAAGAAATATACCTTTAATCTTCCTTTTACTTTCAAAAGAAGATTTTTAACAAGCTTCATTTGCATTTGCACATTACTTTTAGGTATACTTCTTCCTAAACCTTCAACAAATATTTATGCAACTTTTAATTTAGATAACGAAACATCAACAAATATATTTGCTATAAACGAGAGCTTCGAGTCAAACGGTCTTATAGGATTTTTATCTCAAACAACATCTAATAAATTTACTTCGAGATTACGTAAACCTGAAAATTATTCTGAAGATCTTGTAAATAACAGTTTATCTGAAATAAATGAAACTTCTGATGATTATAAAAAACCTAATGTAATATTTATTATGTCTGAATCATTTGGTGATTTTAGAAGTCTTGAATCTTCTTTAGATTTATCATCTTACTACGAAAGCTTTGATGAAATTTCAAAAGATAATTTTATAGGTAATTGTGTTGTTCCAACTTTTGGAGGTTACACTCCAAGAACAGAATTTGAATTACTATTTGGACTACCAGTGTATTCTCTTAATACACCATCAATACCTCATAATCTATTAACTGATGATAATCTAACTAACTCTATACCATCTTATTTTAAGGATTTAGGATATAATACAACTTATATTCATCCTTTTAGCGGTTCTTTTTATAGTAGAAACTCTATCTATGGTGGTTATGGATTTAATAATCTTTTCTTTGAAGAAGATATGATTAACGATAGTACTAGATTCAGAAGATATATAGATGATTATTCTGTTTTTGAGAAAATAAAACAACAATTAGAGCAAGATGATAGTCCAAGTTATATATTTACTACTACTATGCAAAATCATCAACCGTATTACGATGATGACAATATTACAGATGGTACATCTGACCTAAATGAACTTAAATACTACCTTGAAGGTATTAAGAAAACTTCTGATGACTTGAAGTCGTTTTTAGAATGGTTAAATAATTTCGAGGAAGATGTAATATTAGTATTTGTTGGGGATCATTATCCATTCTTTACCCCTACATCTGATATATATAGTCAATTTGGAATAGACTCTAGTAACACAGAAAACTTATATAATCAAAAATACCTAATATATAATAATTATGATAAAGATTTTTCATATTTGAATGATACGAAAATATCTACATTTTATCTTCCATATGTAGTTATAGAGTCGTTAGGAACACCTTTAGATAAATTTTCATCAACTATGATAAATCATATGGAAACAACACCAATATACTCTCCTAATATTCAAAGTATTAGTGATAGAGATGCTATATTAGATGTGTTAACCTACGATAGAGTTGAAGGAGAAAGCTACTCTAATAAATAAAGTGCGAGCTAAGGCTCGCAAGTGAAAAGTCGACTTTGTCGAAGTGAAAGGCTACTACGTAGCGTGGAAAAGTTAACTACGTTAAGGGAAAAATGCTACTATAAGTAGCAAAGAAAAGCATTTTATCTCATTAGATATCTTTTCCCTATTGACATAGGCACTATTTTCTCCTCAGCTTTAGCTGACTTTTCCCCTTTGACGAAGTTAAACTTCTCACCAAAGTGCTTCGCACTTTCTTTCAATTAGTATCTCTTAGCATATCCACATCTTTTACAAAGCTCTTCAACGGCTTTTCTATTAGAAAAACCATCATATATATCAAGTGCTCTTTTTGATGTTATTATATCTCCTAGTGGAGTTTTGAATATGTTTCCTAACGGAATATTTCCTTCGCTATCTAAACAACAAGGAACTACTGTTCCATCAACTAATATACCAATCTGGTCTCTTAATCCATAACAAAACACTTCAGCTTCTTCATTTACTAGATTTATATTAGGCCACTCAAATTTTTCTGCCATATTTACATATAAATTTTTTCTTACCTTTATTCCTGACTTTTCTTGTAATCTTTCACCTAAACTAAATTCTATATTAAGCTCTTCTTCAAGAATTCTCAATATATTGCTATTTAAGCTATTACAAGCCTTTAACTCTTCAGTATCCATGTTCCATAACCTTATTGAACAGATTATATTGGAATTTTCATTAGCTTCATTTATAAAGCTAGTAATATTAGTTATATATTCTTCTAAAGTCACTTTACTATCATTTGCTTCAAAACTATGAAGTGAAATATTAACTTGTCTTAAAGCTTTGCTTTTTAGTAAAATTTCCTTAACATTATTTATTAAAGTTCCATTAGTCGTAATATTAACCTTTAACTCAGCCTCTTTGCATATTTCTAAAAATTCCTCTAAATTTTTATTCAAAAATGGCTCTCCCATAAGATGAAAATATACATAATCACTATATTGTTTTACATCATCAATTATTTTTTTAAAGCTATCCACTTCCATAAACCTTAACTCTCTACTAGTTTTAGGGCAAAAATTACAACTTAAATTACAAATATTGGTTGTTTCTATATAAACCTTTTTAAATCTTTTCATTAGTCTACCTCTATCAATTAAATCTATAGTTATTACATTACCATAAAAAAATGAATTTATACAATAGAACATTTCCCTATACTTCCTCATATATTAATAAAGTTTTAAATTCCTATACTTTTTATTAATTATTAAGAATATATAATACTATAACTTTAATGGAGGTTATTATTTTATGAGGAAAATAAGATTTGTAATTTTAACTTTTATTATTATTGTTATAATCATATGTTCTAACGCTCTTTACAGCATTAATAATTATGCTGATCCAATAGTAGCCGAAGATGATACTATAGATACAGAATTACAAGAAGAACTTGACTTAGATGAATTATATACTTTTGATTATGATTATAAAAAGGATTATATACGATATTGCACAGAATATGCCATTTTATATTCTAGAGCTGATTATTTAACTGAAGATGAATTGATAGAATTTGCAAAAAAAATTGATAATGGAATTATAGCTATAGAAAATTATTTGGGGATTAATCTAAATTCTGATCACTATATTAATTCTAGAGTTTTTGTTAGTATAGATTGGTCTATGGACGATCCTGAGTTTAACAATGAAAATATTAATATAGAACATACTGCTTTAATATCAGTAGATAATGTAATGGAAAACACTAGCTCCTATATCCATGAATTAACTCATATAATAGCTTGGGATTGTAGTTCCTTATGGATTAAAGAAGGTTTGGCTGTATATTTAAATGATAAACTTAATGGAGATCCTACTTATCCTAATAATGGCTGTGACATTGATAAACTCTCTCTTGAATTTTATAATAGTGGAACGTTAGAAAGTTTAACAGCTTTTGATTTAGTTGGAGAAAATGGTGTACCTAATTATATTGATTATAATAGTGAACCAATCTTTTATATCTACTCTGCATCCTTTGTTAAGTATTTAGAATATTCTATTGGCAAAGATAATTTAATTAAAATCTATAAATCATTAAATACAAAAGAAGCTTTAAAAGATATTACAGGAAAAGATATAAATGTCTTGAAGAATGATTGGATAAATTCTATAACTACAGTAATCGAATAAATTAATTTAATAAATATAAAAAAGTACGAAATGTCTTTAAATACATCTTTCCGTACTTTTTTATATTTTAATAAATGCAATTTTCCGAAAACATTTTCACATATTCTATCACAAGGTCCTCTTAAAACCCCAATTTTAATTCCTTAATTCATTTACTGTATCAAATATTACTTCTAAAATAATTAAAGACGAAGTTGCTCCTGGATCTTGATGTCCAATGCTCTTATCCCCTAAATAAAGTGCTCTTCCTTTACTAGCAACTATAAGCTTAGTATATTCAACACCATTTCTAGCTGCTTCAACTGAATTCTTAAGCGTATTTAATACAGATAATTTATTTTCTATTCCATAATTAATTTCTTCATAAGCTGGAATTAATGCATCTAACATAGTCTTATCTCCTTTTTCACTTTTTCCCCGCATCTTAATTCCATCTATTGAAACCTTTAATATATCTCTAAAATCTTCAATATTAATTTCAACTTTTTCTTTTCCAATCATAGATGCTTTCATAAATGCAGTTCCATACAGTGGTCCTGACGCTCCTCCAACATTAGACAAAATAGCCATACCTACTGTTCTAAATATATCTCCCCAATCTTTAAACTCTTTATCTTTAACTTTTTCTTTTGCAACTTTAAATCCCTTGCTTAAATTTGTTCCATGATCTCCATCTCCAATAATAGCATCAAGCTCATTTAAAAACTGTTTATAATAAGTAATTTTCTTTTCTATTTTCTCAAATGTATAAAGTACCTCTTTTAATGTTAATCCCATAATGTTTACTCAACTCCTTAACCCCTATTACTTTCCCACTCTAATTAACTATTTACTATATTAAATAATATTGTTTTTTTTCATAGTTAATACCTAAATCTAATATTTTTAAACATTTACACCCTGCATTTAAAGTGAATTTAAAAAGAAGATTGCACAACATTTATTAACTGATTAGCTAAATATAAAATAGAAAAGAGTAAACTCTTACTAAAAAACTCCACTAAATATATAATTTAGCAGAGTTTTTATTCTATATATAATACTTAACTAATTAAAAGTTCTCTTTTTATGCACATGAATATTTATTTATGATTATCACCTAAATCAATAAGATTCAATAACTTAAGTACTTCAACGGCAATCTTTCGTTCTTTACCTTTATATGGATATGAGTGGATATGAATTGCAGGGTTAAAGTTTAATTCTATTATTGCATATGGTGAATTTTCTTCTTTATAATCTTCTATCATCATATCTACTCCACATATTTTTGCCTTTACTGCCTTAGTCGCCTTTACTGCTATATCTTTGAATTTTTGCGGAATATCATCAGTATAATCTATACTATCTCCGCCTGTGCTTATATTAGAATTTTCTCTTAAATAAACTATCTCATCACATTTAGGAATATAATTAAAATCTAGTCCTCTTTGTTTTAAGAAAAGTTCTGCATTTTTATCAAGTATAATCTTTTCTAACGGTGTTTTATATCCTTTTCCTCTTAAAGAATCTTGATTTTTAATTTCTACAAGTTCTGCTATAGTGCTCTTTCCATCACCTATAACATTAGCTGGTACTCTATGAAGTATTCCGGCAACCTTGTCTCCTATAACTAAAAATCTATACTCTTTTCCTTTTATAAATTCTTCAATTAAAACAGTTTTATCATTCTCAAAAGCTATTTCAAAGGCTTTTATCATATCATCTTTACTTGCACCTTCAGTGAATATACTAATACCTATGCCAAAATTTGTTGACTTAGGTTTAATTACTATTGGTTTTCCTATAAATTTATCACTCTTAACCTTTGCTTCTTCTATAGAAGTATATTCTTCACCTTTAGGTACTCTAATATTATTATCTTCTAAAACTTTCTTTGTAACTACCTTATTTTCCATAATTAGTATAGTTGCATAATTATCTTTAGAAGTTTTTGTTGCTTGAACCACATACTCTTTTTTATCACATTTCTTTAATGATATAAAATTTTCACTTCTATCTAATACATCAACTTTTATACCTCTTTTAATAGCTTCTTTCATTAAAATTTGAGTTGATAATTCTAATTCTTCATATCCTTCAAGCTTAAATCTATTTTTATATGCACTTTCTTTATATTTCTTAGCTAAGCTTAAATTTGCCTCTACAAAACCTTCTGATTTTACTTTTTTAAGCATCTTATAAGCATAAGTAATCTTAAAGTCTTTAATTTTATCAATCATCTCTAAAATAATTTCATTGGATACTAAATTTAATTCATCATTAATATTTTTAATATATCTTAATAATTCTAATCCCCATTCTTCTTTAGAAATATTTTTCCCATCTCTCTTTAAATTTACATTGCTTAATCCTTGCTCTGCAATTAGCTTTTGATTATCTAATGCTTCCTCTTGCCACTTTTCATAATCACTTTCTTCTTTAACCAATAAGAAAATATTAAATACTTCTAAGAATTTTAAATCATTTAAAGAGATTCCTCCTTTTTCAAAAGGATTGATATCTAAGCTCCTATATTCTAAATACTTTATTCCATCTTTCTCTAAAGATTCTAAAAAATTATCTATATCTGCTGCTTTTAATCTTACTTGACTATATAATTCTTTATGACTTTCTAAAACCTTATCCTTAACAAAATTGTTCATACTATCTACATAAGCTTTAACAGAGTCATAATTTGGATAAAGATCTATATTATTTTTATAACCATATTGACTGTTTCTATAAGATAAAGCACTTTCATTATGATATGTATCTTCATTTATCTTATTTAAGCTTTCTATGTATTCTTTTTCAAAACTATCATGAATAACATTTGAACCACATAAAAGATATATTATAAGCCATCTATATCTTAAATAATTTCTTACAAGTTTTAAATAAACATTATCCTTAAACTCCCTAAATGACGTTCCTTCACCTACCTTTTTATGAAGCTCCTTTAAAAAGTCATCTTGAAATGAAAAATTATAATGAATTCCAGATATTAATTGTCTCTTGCCTCCATATTTTTTCATTAATTGCTCTCTATACCTTCTTGCATTTATTCCCATAGGACACTCGCAGAATTCAGCTATTGGAATATCCTTATCTTCTGGTAAGATACAGGGCATTGAAATTGGCCATAAGTATTCATCTCCAATTTCTTGAGCTACAATATCATAAAGTACATTTGTAAAATTATAACATTCTTCTACTGAATTGAATGTTGGTGTAATTACCTCAATTTGGCTTTCTGAAAAATCTGTTGTTATATACGGATTGCATATCTTTTTCTCAAAAACCTTTGGATGAGGCGTTAAGGCTAGCTTTCCTTCATTAGTTACTCTTAGTCCTTCCCTTTCAATACCATAACTACCTATTGATTTATTATTTATAATTATATCTTTAATTTTATCTAACATATTTTATACTCCTTGCTTACCTTCAATTTATATATTAAATAAGCTGCTACTCCTTTTAAAACACTTGATATGGCAATGCTCCACCATATCCCATTTATTCCATAATACTTAATAAGTACTAATGCCATTGGAATTCTTAATACAGTAAATATTATACTTATAGTCGCAGGTATTTTGGGCTTTCCCAGTCCTGTAAAAAGTCCATTAGATACCATTTCTATTGTACTAAAAGCTTGTGAATAAGCTACTGCTTGTAAATATCCATAAGCTATTAAACTTGTATCTACATCTCTTATAAATAATTTTATTATTGGTTCCTTAAAAAATATAAATATTAAGGACATTAATATAGAATACGATATTCCAATTGCTAGTGCAGTATTATATCCATCATTAATTCTTTTAAACTTCTTGGCCCCAAAATTTTGTCCTGTAAAGCTTGATATAGCTCCATTTAAACCGCCTATAACCATATATGTTATAGATTCAATCTGTAATCCTATCTTTTGAGCTGCAATAGCATTGGTACCAAAAATTGCAATAATTCTTGCTAGAACTATATTTACCAGAGTAAATAACACTCTTTGAAATGCCATAGGAAACCCTAACTTAGCTACTTCTTTTACTTTTTCGTAATTTACATTTAAACTTCTATCATACTTTAATAAACCTTTAGATTTCACCTTATACAATACATACATTATTACATTAGCTATCAATGTAGCTAATGCTGCTCCAATAACTCCAAATTTAAAGATATAAATGAATATAGGGTCTAAAATTATATTTACTGCTATCCCTATCGCATTAATCTTTAAAGCATCGCTATTATTTCCAAAGCTTCCAAAAATCCTTGAATAAAGAAAATTAAAAAATGAAAAATACAATATTGGTCCATTTATTGCAAGATAATAATATGAATCCCTTTCTACTATAGGATTACCTAGATTTAAAAATCCTATAAAATTCTTTCCTAAAAAAATAAGAATTAGAGCATATACAATTGCTATAAAAAAGTTGATAGCTATTCCTGTATTTATATACTCTTTTACATTATTATTATCTTTTCCACCTATAGCATGAGATATCTTTATTCCTGCTCCTATAACAACTAAAGAATTTATTGAATATCCTAATCCAATAAAAAAACTTGATGAACCAACGCTTGCTACCGCATCACTCCCTAGCCCCCCAACCCAAAGCATATCAACAAGGTTATATGTAAATTGTAATAAAGAACTTCCCATTATAGGTACTGCTAAAGCTGTAAGCACTGTTAAAACTTTACCTTTAGTTAAATCAACTTTTTTCATTTTTCCTCCATGATTAATTTTTATATATTTATTTACTACCTGTAACTACATATTACTCTCTCTCTGGATATATTATTTCATTCAAAAAATCAACTAATTCTTTAGCATTTTCTTCTACTAAACTATAATGGTTCCAAGTGCCTTCTTTCCTTGAAGTAACTAATTCACAGTCGATTAATACTTTCATATGATGTGATAATGTTGGTTGAGTGAAATTAAAATAATTTAATAGCTCACAAGCACATCTTTCACCATCTGATAATATATGAATAATCTTCAATCTATTCTGATCGCTAAGAGCTTTAAATATTTTTGCATTTACTTCATATTTATCTTTCATCTTTCCTCCTATATAGATACTTATCTATGTATTCAATATAGTTTACATCTTTTTCATTGTCAATATACAAAGTGACTCTAAGTATTTTTTCTTCTTTTAAATATAATTTAATATATTCTACTTTCTAATCATTCTGATCTTCCATTATTTATAAACTTAATTAAACTACAGTAATAATTAATAAAATAAAAGGAGGCATATTAAATGCCTCCCATAAATTATTATTAACTATTATTATTTAAATATTTATCTTTTATTCTTAATTTACTTTACTTCTTGAACTCCAGTAACTGTGCTCTTATCATCCATTTCAAATGAATCTTTATATTCTTGTTTTGAGAAATACACATTACCTTCAATCTTAGCATTTTCAAGTTCAAATCCTTCAGCTTCTACATATACATCTCCAATTATTGTTCCACCTTCTATTTTTGTATCCTTACTCTTAACAGTAATTTTTGGTGTTGTTAATGTATAAGATTTAGTTGTATTATTATCATCATTTTCATAAAGAGCTATTGTACGACCAGCAGGAACCATCTTTGAAGAATCATTTTTATCCGGTTTAGTAAAGTCTCCTTCTACTACTAAATCTTTACTTGTAGTTATATCATTCTTTAATAATACTATCCAACTATCTTTTAAAGCTTTTTTAAGTGTTTCTTCATCACTTGCTAAAGATGCTGAACTTACTACATCTGCATCTCCAGGATTATTTGTATTTGTATTTTCTTTTTCTTCAGTAGTTGCTCCTTTATTAGTTGTATCATTTGTAGTACCATTATTGCCACAACCAACTAATAAGGCTACTCCTAAAAATAACGCTAATACTAATGACTTTGTTTTCATATTTTATCCTCCTAAAGTCTAATTTTAAATTTTGTAATATTTATTACAACCGCTAATTTTATTATTTCACTAAATACTTTAATTATTACAAAATATAAATAACACTCTAATTAATAATAAATATGTAATAGAAGTAATAGATACAAAAAAGGTTGTATCAAAATTTGATACAACCTATAATAACTAACAGTTTCTACCGTTTCTAATGTTTCTACAATTGTTACAGCTTTCTAATACTTTCTTTATAACGCAATCTCTACCTCTTCTAAAGCCTTCATTAAACCCAGCTCTGAATCCTTCTCTAAATCCTTGTCTTACTCCTGCCTCTCTACCTTCTTGACGTCCTACTTCTCTTCCTTCTTCAAAACCATTTCTAAATCCTTGACGTTTTCCGGCTTCACAGCCTTCTCTAAAGCCAACTCTTCTTCCTTCTTCGAATCCTTTTCTGAATCCAGCTCTAAAGCCTTCTCTTCTACCTTCTCGTAAGCCAACAGCTCTACCTTGTCTAAATCCTTGCTCTTTTCCAGCACAAAAAGCTGCATTAATGGCATTAATACATTGTCCATTTCTAGAATTACAATTACTATTTTCTATGCCTTCTGTAAAAGTATCTTCATCAAATTCGCTTACAAAATTTTCATCACATTCTCTTTCTCTACGAAATCTATCTCTGTCACATTCTATATTTTCTTCATCATCAAGGTCAAATTCATCCAAATCAAATTCATTCAAATCAAAATCATCAAAATCATCAAAATCATTAAAACATCTTTTGTCCATAATTCCTATCTCCTTTGTATAGTTAATTTTATACTACATTATATGCATTATGGATGAATATGTTAAATGTTTGTATATTAATTTTGGCTATTTTTTATCTTCATAAAGGCGTAATCTATAGTGGCTTCTAAATTATTTGATTTTTTCCCTCCACCTTGAGCTAAAAATTTACTTCCTCCACCTCTACCATCAATTAAGGTAATTGCATCCTTTAATAACTCATTCATAGATATATCATTGTCTTTTGACGATGCAAAGATTAGATTTGACTTATCATCATATTTTACAGCAAACAACGCTATTGTTTTTTTATTTTCTACTAACTTTTCTGCAAGCTTCCCAATATGCTTTAAATCCGACTTTTCATAAATCTTCTTAATAATAGATATATCTCCAATCTTATCTGCAGATTCTATCATTTCCTTTATCTCATATTTACTTAGTTCTAATTTTAACATTCTATTTTCATTTTGATATTCTCTAATTTCCTCTGCTGATTTACTTATTATGTTCAGTATTTCACTTTCTCCACATTTCATTGACTTACAAATAGTCGCAATTATACTATCTCTCCTTAAGCTATCATCTATAGCTCTTTTCCCTGCTAAAAATTCTATTCTAGTTGCGCCTTTATGTTTTTCCCATCTTTTAATCTTAATCATTCTTAAATCTAAAGTTGATTTAGGATGCACTCCACAACAAGCATTTATATCAAGATCTCCTATTTTTACTATAGTAATCGCATCATCAGTTTTCGGTAAAGCTCTTCTTATTTTTATCTTTTTAAGCTCTGATTTACTTGGCGTAAAAAATTCAACTTCTATATTTTGATTAATTATTTCATTTGCAAATCTTTCAGCTTCTCTTATTTTATCTTCCTCTAAGAATCCCTCAATATCTACAGTACTACTTTCACTTCCCATATGGAAGCTTACAGTATTAGCATTAAACAATGAGTAAAAGCACCCTGATAAGACATGCTGTCCTAAATGTTGTTGCATTCCATCATATCTTTTTTCCCAATCAATTTTACATTTTACTCTATGTATTTTTAATGGTTTCTTTTCAAGAACATGATAAACTACTCCATTATCTTCATATACATCTATTACTTTACTACTTTCAATAAATCCAGTATCTCCAGGTTGACCACCTCCACCTGGGAAAAATGCACTTTTATCTAAAGCTACATGATACATTCCATCTATCTCTTTAACCTCTACAACCTCAGCTGTAAACTCCTTAATATATCTATCTAAATAGTATAACTTTTCCATTTACTTTTTCCTCCATTATATTGTCATAAGACAAACTTTCTCATAAGTAATTATAATACACTTATATTTTCAAAATTAGAAATCCACATATTTAATAATTTATCCATAAAAAGTATCTATATATACCTAACTTAAACACTCTCATGGACCCAAGTAATAATATAACTAACATTTTTAGGTATATCTGTTATCTCTGGATTACATTTAATAAACCTTCCTTCTAATCCTAATTCCTTGCATGTTAAATCGAAATGACACATAGCTATTCCCATATCAATTCTATGAATATCAAATGTTAACTTATCATTTTTCTTCTTAGATGAGTTAATATAGAAATGAAATTTATTACCATCTTTAACTATTCTCCAAGGTTGCTTATTAAGTGCCGATGGAGCCAATCTAACATTTTCAAGTACCTCTTTAAAGTAACCTAAATTAATTACTGGTGTCAATGGTACAGAAAAATCTCTTAAGAAAAAAATTTCGTACCATTCTTTTCTCTTTTTTGATTTAGTCAAAAACTTCATAGCCTTTTCTATAAAACGCTTATTCTCTCCACTCTTACCAAAAGGAGTTACTATAGGTAAAACTTCATCTTCCTTTAATTCCATAGACTTCGAAAACTCTCCCTTATTAAAAGTACCTCCAATCCAACAAGTTCCTAATCCAAGAGAGGTTATATAAAGAATTACTTTTTCCATTTCATACCCAACTTCTTCTAATGCCATTTCACCATTTTCATAAGCAACTGAAATAAAATTATTAGCACCTTTTATAATTCCATAAGTACCTATCTTTTCTCCCTTTAAAGGTTCCTTTGAGTTTATTAACTTAAATCTTACTTTTTCATTAAAGGGCCCCTTCAAATTATTAATATACTCTTCAATTTTTACTATCTTATCTTCATCAATTTCACATTCTTCATATGTCCTTACTGAGGTTCTTTCCTTAATTATTTCAGATATTGTTTTATTTATACTACTTGTATTACTCATTATTATTCTCCTAAATATATATTCATGTTATTCTTATCTTTATATAACAAAATATATGCACTATAACCATTATATCATTACTGTGTATTTTTTACATATATTCCTTTTGCTAGAGTAAATTTGCATCTTCTTATGTTTATGTTATATACTAGATATGTAACCATTAGATACTAGGAGGTATATTTTGAATAAAGAATTAAAATTAATAGCTAGCGCTTTAGCACTATGTGTT
The DNA here is from genome assembly GCF_014287725.1 of Clostridium sp. NSJ-49. NCBI lineage: Bacteria > Bacillati > Bacillota > Clostridia > Eubacteriales > Clostridiaceae > Clostridium > Clostridium sp. NSJ-49. The sequence goes on from NZ_JACOOP010000010.1 coordinate 39,965, forward strand.
ACTTTTAATGTTTCTTTTCCTGTAATGGCAGCTCCTGAAAATACATCTATTGATCAACATAAAGTTAAGTACCAAGAACTTAACACGGAAATTAAACAAATAAGTGAAAAGATCTCTAGCTTAGATGTAGAAATTGAAGAAATAAATCAAAATCTAGAGGAAAATAACAGAAAAATTGAAGATACAAAAATAGAGATAGAAAACACTAAAAACCTATTAATCCAAAATGAAAAAGAAATGGATGAAGCACAAAATAAACTTAATATTAGAGTTCGTTCCCTGTATAAAAGCAACCTTACTTCTAATATTATATTATTTGTTCTTAATTCAGAAAGTTTTTCAGATTTATTTAACAGAATACATTCTGTATCAAAAATAATATCTCTTGATAAAGAACTTATGAAGGATATAGATGAAAAGAAAGAAAAACTTGAACAAACTTCTGAATCACTAAAAAAGAATGAAGATGAATTGAATTCACTAAATGAAGAAATATCTAAAGATTTAGCTGAAGTTGAAAGTAAGAAGTCTGAACAGCAATCAGCTTTAAATGAACTTAACGAACAAAAAAATGAGGTTTTTGCAATAATTGAAGCTAATGAAAAAACTCTTGTTGAGCACCCATTATCAATTATTAACTCTTCTACCTCTTCAATATCACAAATTCAAGATGCAGTTAATACACTTGAAGGATTACTCCCTCAATTAACTAGCTCTTATGTAATTGGACTAGCTCAAGATGGAATTTATCAAGGTAATGTTATAATTGAAGAGGCAAACACTCCACCTGTTGCCCCTCCATCATTAGATGAAGATGGTAAAGCAACATATCAAATGGAATCAACAGCTTATACTGGTGGTGGCATAACAGCTATTGGGCTAAAGCCAATACATAATCCAAATGGAATAAGTACCGTTGCAGTTGATCCAAATGTTATTCCTTTAGGTTCAAAGGTTCATGTATCAGGTTATGGAGTTGCAATAGCATCAGATACAGGTGGTGCTATAAAAGGAAACATAGTAGATGTATATTTTAACACACATAGTGAGTGTGTTAGCTGGGGACGTAGACAAGTAGAAGTTACTATTCTTGCCTATCCAGGAGAATGGTAAACTAGGTTTGTATTTATGGCAAATGAATCATATTTAACTTAGTTTAATATAAAGATGCCTTATGGCAGATATAAAGTTAAAAGCTTGGACATTTTATGTCCAAGCTTTTCTTAATTAACAATAAAATATTATATTTTTAGTTGATTCTACATTTGAAAATGTGTTTAATATTATATAAATATATATATTTAATTATACTTGTGGCTTCATTAACCATTCATATACTTTATAAAAAATTTCAACTTCATTATCTATATACTCATCCATACTATCATAATCTTTAGTTATTAATGAATTATTAACTTTATCTACTAATATTTTTACCTCATCAACTATTGCTAGGACATCAATATACTTATCTTTATCTAATCCGTTAAATAATTCATATACCTCTTCTACTAATTCATCTGGAATTAATTCTACAGACTCTAAATTTTCTCCCTCAACTCTAATTGACTGTATATTATTTATAAGTAATATTATATTGCTTATTTTATCAGGAAACCCCCTATCAACTAAATCAGTATATATTTTCACATCATCACTCATAGAATCAACATCTGCTAAAGATATTTCAGCATCAACTATTCTATAATTATATGAATATCCCATTTGATCAGTTATATTTTCAAACTTTATAGTTCCTATAATTTCTACTGGTAGGTCTGTAAATTCTATTTGTTTACCTTTCTTAGGATATACCGCCATAGTATTCATAAGTTGATTTGTATTAGGTAGACAATATGCACAATTCTGATAAGGCATATTCATTAAATACGCCATTGATCCATCTAACGGAGAGCTCTGTGCAAAGAATCCAACCATTTTTATCTTCTTTCCATCTAACTTTTCTAATTCCTTTATATCTATCATATCTTTAAATTTTACTTCTGTTATTTCATTATTATCTTTTTCACCTGATGCCACACATCCAATCATTATCATAGGTATTATAAATAATATAAAAACTAGCTTTTTCATTACTACTTCTCCTTTTTTACTCTAATGTAAGAATATATAAGGGTTGATACTATAATAACTCCAACATATATGAATACAATATAAAACTCTGTTGGATATACCTTTGTTAAGTCAAGTACTATTCCTAAAGATGATGATATATTATTTACTAGACTTAAAGCTACCCTATTAATTAATAAAGAAATAGTTATACTTACAGCTATTAATATTATTACTTGTCCTAAAACGTAGCTATATATTTTACTCTTATTCATTCCTAAAAACTTAAGTAACTTAATATCATTCTTAGAATTAACAAGCATTAAAAAGCTCATTACACAAGTTAATAGTGATGCTAACACTACTATTATTCCACAAAGCAATAAAGCAACCTGCTTACTCATATCAATATTACCAACTAGCTTTCTTAATATCTTTGTAGTGTTTACAGCTTGTACATCAACATCTTCACTTAAAGAAGTTTCTATTTTATTTGCTGTTGCCAAACTTCCTGTTTTAACAAGTATAGATGTATAACCCATATTATGATCATCCCCTTCATGAGAATACTCTTCTTCTTCTGAATGAATGTGTTCTTCATCGTGTGCATTCCATACACTATTTATACTTGTAAAAAGAGTGTTATCATATGATGTATTAGTCTTATCTAAGATACCAACTAAAATATATGGTGAACTTGTGTGTTCTTCTGCATAGTTACTTGTCCCATGAGATGTAGTAATTTCATCTCCTATAGAAAGATTATAGCTAGTAGCAATGTTATATCCTACAACAACTTCATAATCTTCTTTAAATAATTCTCCTGATTTCAAGCTATAATCATTTAGCAAATCAGTTGTAGTTCCTACTATTCTATTTCCTTTATATGAATCAGCCATAGCTAATGGAACTATAGTAGTTACCTCATATTCATCCATTATATTATCTAAATAATCCGTATCTATAGTTCCTAATGGGTCATCTGAGAAAAACAAACTAGACATTACTAATTGAGTACTACTACCTTTAGGTCCAACTATAATATCGTATTTTTTATCTACCTGATAAAATCCTTCATCTATTTGTGAACTAATATTTATAGATAACATACTTATAGAAATTGCTATACATATTGATATAATAAATAATATACTTACTGTTTTCTTGCTTAATAAAGATTTTATTGAATATCTAAACATTAATTAGCACCTCCAATATTCATCTTTATAAAGTCATCGTATTTTATTACACAATCAAAGTTCTCTATTAATCTATCATCATGAGTAACTACTATTAAAATATTTTTATTTTTCTTATGAACATCTATTAAAGATTTTATAATGTCGTTAGCTAAAGCTTGATTTAATGAACCAGTTGGCTCATCACATAAAAGTATCTTTCCTTCTTGAAGCAATGCTCTTGCTATACAAACTCTTTGCTTTTCTCCTCCAGACAAAGTTTTTACTTTCTGATTTACTTTATTTTTTAAACTTACAACATCTAAAGCTTCCTCTATAGATATCCTCTTCCCTTTAACTTTTTCAATTAACTTTAAATTATCTTTAACCGTAAAATCATTAAAAAGATTAAATTCTTGAGATACATAACTTATATTATCTCGTCTATATTTTTGAAGTTCTTCACTTGATAATTTTTCTAAATTATATATAGAATTATCAATATCTATAGTAATAGTTCCTCCATCAGCTTTTATATTTCCACTAATAATATTTAGTAATGTCGACTTACCACATCCAGAAGGTCCTAATATAACATATGATTTATTATCTTCAAATTTTATATTACTAAAATTAATTCTCTCATTTGAAAACTCTTTATAAACGTCTCTTATTTCTATCATTATAATCTCCTTTTAATGTATTAAATATTTAAAATCATTATCTAGAGATTTAAATATCAAGCCTCACCTTCAAACTAATTAATGTGATACTATTAAGAAAATATTTAGTTTTTCTTACAAGATATTGGATAAAATCTAATCCTATAGATTTCATAAGAGAGAAGATTATAAGTGCTGATCCAAAATGCTGCAAATTTTCTGCACTCTTTTCAATATTAATACAAATTTCACAGTGACCTCTTAAGCAATTGTGATTTTCATTTAATATTGAGTACTGTATATTGGTAAAAATATTAATAATCAAATAAAAAGCCAATAGCAACGCTATTATCTTTTTATTAAATCTAAAAAAACTTATAATTTCTCACCTCCTACCCCTAAAAAACTCTACATTTTATTCTACTATAAAAATTCCTATTTTCAACTATATACACAATAATTTCAAACATACTCCACATTTAACCAAAACTAAAGGAGTTGTCTCAAAACAACTCCTTATTACTATATTAATATATCTTTTTTACTAAAATTAATATGTGCTATTAAATATGCAACTAATGTTGTTACTATCATTACTATTACTCCATTTGTTACTGTCATATTTGGATTTTGCATCATCATAGCACTGCTTCCTGTGAATACACTTATTGAGTCCCCAAAGTTTAAAAATACTAAATGTGCCATTTTTCTTAATGCTGACAGGTTATAACTTCCTATAGTTAAGAATACTGTAACTACTACTGAAATCGCCATAGTTATCATACTACTTTTTATTAATGTAGAAATCATAAAGATAACTGCACACGCTGTTATTATAAATAAGGCTTGGAATAACATAGCTTTTGTAAATAACTCTAAGTTTGTTCCCATATGTCCTGAACCTACAACTTTTGATAATATAGTTGTTCCATCAGCATTTATTATCTTTTCATAAACTGTTCCAATACTTACTGGGTATGCAGAATTATTAACTCCACTAGTTATATTAACAAATAAGAATCCTACAATTTCTGCTCCTAAAATCATCGTAAGAACAGTTATAGTAACTGCTATAAATTTTGATAATAACACTTTTCCTCTAGTTACAGGCTGAATTAGTAAAAACTTTAATGTTGCAGGAGTACATTCTCCTGATACTATATCACTCATAAATACAGCTATACCAGCTACTAATATAGCCATTCCTAAAAACTGCATTAGTGAACTCATATAATTATATGCATCATATTCCCATCCATAAAGTGGTTTAATATTATTATCTCTAAGATACGTTAATTGCTCTAATCTTTCTTTTGATTCCATAGCATACTGTTTTGACCATTCATCATCATACTTCTCATATCTTATTATAGATTCTTTGGCATATTCTATTTCTTCATCTAATTGCTTTTTCCATTCATCTTCATTTACACCATTTTTAATTATATCTTCATAACTCTTTATCTGCTCTTTAGAATATTCTATTGATTCCTCTAAAGATGCTATATACTCTGGATTTACATCAGAATTTTTATTTAATTCAAGCTCCTCTTTGTAGTAATCTAAGTTCTCTTTTGCCATCTCCAATTGTTTCTCTGGAGACTGCCACATCCTCATATTCTTATCTGAGCTATATTGCCCAAAGATTGTAATTCCTATAAACAAAGCAAACAGCACAAATACTATCCATGTCTTTCCCTTTTTTAATAATTTAATAAGTTCATTTTTAATAAGTGTAAGTAACATTATCTTATACCTCCCTCTACTAGTTCCATATATCTCTGCTCTAGTCCTTTTCTTTCTTTATAAATTTCTTCAATACTAAAGTTATTCATAGCTAAATGTTTAACTAGTTTAGGAGTGGAGTTACATTCCATTATTATCTTTAATCCTTTATCACTTTCATTACATGATGAAATATAAGATAACTTGCTTATTTCCTTAACTAAAATATTGTTATCATCATTAGAAACTAAACATACTACATCACTATCTGTTTCCATTGTATTGCTTTCTTTATTAATATCCTCTACAGCTTTAATCACACCATCATTAATAAAAGCAACCTTATCACAAAGATTCTGAACTTCAGATAAAATATGAGAAGATACAAATACAGCCATATCTATTTCTCTAGCAGCCTTTTGAACTACCTCTCTAAAATCTAATATTCCTGAAGGGTCTAATCCATTTGTAGGCTCATCTAAAATTAGAAGCTTAGGTCTTGATAAAAGTGAAGCTGCTAATCCTAATCTTTGCTTCATACCTAATGAATACTTTCTTACTTTATCATCTATCCTATTTTCAAGTCCAACAAGTTTTATAGTTTCCTCTACTTGCTCCTTAGATATTTTTCTTATTCTTGCTATCTGCATTAAATTTTCTCTTCCTGATAAATATTTATATAACTCAGGATTTTCAACTACAGCTCCAACTTCTTTTAATGCCTTGCTTGTATCCCTTTTTAAATCATATCCACATATTTTAATTTCTCCATCTGTAGGTTTAATTAAACCTACAAGCATTCTTATTGTAGTAGTCTTACCAGCCCCATTAGGACCTAAGAAGCCAAAAATTTCTCCTGAATTTATCTCAAAGCTTACACCTTTAATGATTTCTCTCTTGCCAATGGTCTTTTTTAAATTATTTACCTCTAAAACCTTCATTACTTTTCCTCCATTTTTCATGATAATAATGATTATAAATATAAAATCTTAAATATAGGCTATCGAAATTCTTAAAATTTCCTTAAAATAACATACCCCAATGATACGTATTTTTTTGCATATCATTGGGATATAATTTTTTAGTTAATATTTAAATTTTTATTATTACATTTTAAAAACTTTTAGATTTTATATCGTAGCTATTAATTTTACTACTTAGCCTAAATCCTTCTTATTATAAATTATATAAGTTCCAACAATACTCACTAATATTAAAACAGTTGCTACAATTACATATCTAAGTTCAAATCCATCTTTAAATATCTTAGCTGGTATAAAATAATCTGTAGGAGAAAAATATATTAGCCATTCAAAAGACTCCTTTAACTTTCCTAATACACCTACAAAGTAACTTGCAAAAAACACTCCTAAAGCTACTGCTGTAACATTAGTTCTTGCTTTTATTATCATTGATAATAAAAATCCTATTGACATAAATGTATAAGAAAGCATAGCCATTCCAATATACATAATCTTAATATCCATTAATAAATCTATAGTCTTTATATCCTCTGGTTTTACTATTATACCTATTGCCATCGTTACTAATCCAATTATAAAAATGAATATAAAGATAATTACTATAGATGCTAAAAGCTTTGAGGTAACTATTTTATTTCTAGTTATAGGTTTTGAATAAAGGAATTCTATTGTCCCATCTTTTTCTTCCTTACTTAAAGCTGATGCTCCTAATATTAACCCATATATTCCTGCTGCCATCACTATATATTGAAGACAATACCCCATATAATCTTTAATATTTGAAAAATCCATCATTTCATCTATATTAAAAGCTTCCAATAGAGTAGAAGGCATCGCACCTAGCTTATCTCCGACAAGTTCTTGCATTCCCATATCCTTCATACTAGGAAAAAGAGCCATAAACATTATAACTAATGCACTACATACAATAGACCAAATTATAAGAGATTTAAATTGCCTCTTAAATTCAAATTTAAAAATATTCATGGTTATTTTCCCCCTTCATTTTCATAATAGTTCATAAAAGTATCTTCAAGACTTTGTTCATGAATTAAAATCTTATTTATATAAAATTTTGATAAGGCTTTTATAAGATCATCTGCACCATTTGAATAATTAAATATAAATTCAGTACCTTTTAAAGATATAACTTCTCCTCCTAAGCTTTCTATATCTTCTCTCTTTATTTCTTTCGCTTCTATAGTAACTTTCAATCCTAGATTTTTAGTTAGCTTATCTATCTCAATAGTATCAATAATTCTACCTTCTTTAATAACTGCAACTCGGTGACAGAAGTTTTCAACCTCTACTAAATTATGAGAAGATAAAAATACTGTAGTTCCCTTCTTATTTTGTTCTAATAAAATTTCAAATAGCTTTTTTTGAATAAGTGGATCTAATCCATTTGTCGGTTCATCTAATATAAGTAATTTAGGGTTATGAATAAGAGCTTGTACTATAGCAACCTTCTTTTTATTGCCTAAACTTAACTCTCCCATTTTCTTTTCAACTTCTACCTCAAGATTTTCACAAAGCCTAGTTATTTATTCCTTACTACAAGAATTATAAAAGCTTGATGAGTACTTTATTATATCTTTAACCTTTATATCGTCATAAAACTTAACTTCACTAGGTACATATCCTAGAATCTTTTTTATTTCTGAACTTTCCTTTACAATATCTTTCCCTAAAATTTTACCTTCTCCTGATGTTGGAAAGATAAAATTTAATAATGTTCTTATAGTAGTAGATTTACCCGCTCCATTAGGTCCTACAAATCCAAAAATTTCTCCTTCTTTAACTTTTAAATTAACATCTACTATACCTCTACTTTTCCCATAACTTTTTGTTAAACTTTTCGTTTCAATAGCATACATCTAATTTCCCTCACCTTCATTACTTTTTTTTAATTCCTTATATACCTTCAACCTTTCATTAAATCTTTCACCAGTAAGCTTTGTATAAATGTAAATAGAGCCAGCTGTTATTATAAAGCATACAGTAAAAATACTAACTGCTATAATGATATTATTTAAATCATTTAAATTAAACCAATTAAAAACTTTTGCGAATCCATATCCTAATCCTATTAATATAAGATAATGAATTAATACTTTAACTTCCCTTTTTACCTTATTCATAAAATTAAAAGTATATAATACATATTGCAGCATAGTTAACAATATTGATATTGCAGCCATTTGCCATATAAGAGAAAACGATATACTATCAGCACCAATAAATGGTCCTATTAAAGCATACATTATAACTTCACCTGCAAAAAACAAACAGCATAACTTCTTTATCTCATAACTATTAATGAAGAATGTTCTCATAATAATACACCTCCTTAAAAATTAAGCTTTCTCTTTAATAAAGGCACATATTGCCTTGATACTACTAATTTTTCGTTATTTTCCAAAATCACTTCTAGCTTTCCTCCAAATACAGTAGTAATAACTTTTATTTTAGAAAGATTTATAATAGTTGATTTAGATGCTCTAAAGAAATCCGAATTGGCAAACTTATCCTATAATTCATATAATCTTAAACTACTCTCATAAACATCTTTATGAAGATAAATAAAAGTCTTTTTATCAACTGATTCAAAATAGTAAATGTGATCTACATCTAAAATGAATAACTTCCCATCCTTTGTTCCAGTTATCTTTCTATCGAAGGCTCTAATTGTAGCTATCATTTTAAGCAAATTTTCATCTACTCTCTTACAATTAACTACTATTTCTAATTCCTCTATATCTTCCGATTCATTTATAATTATTCTCATTTAAAGCCCCCTCTATAATTTTTCCATATTTTAAGTATATGACTTCTATTATTACACTACAATGCTTTTATACTAAGTTGCATATATTTCATACTAAGATGTAAATATGTTATATAACATTGAAATGAGAAAATTAAAAACTTCAGATAATTTAAAGTATATTGATTCTAAAAATGAAGTTTCTGTAGGCTAAATTAAATTTTAATGGGTATGTATCAAAAATTATTTTGATACATACCCATCTATATTTTATCTATGCAACTTTTCTATATATATTTCTAATAACATTCTCATTCTCCATAGATACATTAAGAACTAACGGTACTATAGTTGATAGAGACATTAATGTTAATAACATGACTACTCCTAATGCCCCAATAGTTAACGCAATGTAAATATTGTAAATTACAGGTACATACATAACTATAGTAAACATAGTAGCTATTAATAACATATTTTGATTTTTAAATTTCTTAGTTAAAATTATAGAGATAAGAGTCATAATTACTGGCCATAAGAACAAGTAGCTTCCCCCTGGAAGGGCTATCATAAATATTACTAATAAAAACTCATTAAACCAAAGTCCCCCAAACAGCATAGACTCTAAATCTTCTCTATTTTTAGCTAATTTCTTTGATAATAGTGCCACTAAAACAGAAGTTAAAATTACAGCCATTAAAACAATGAAATCTGAACCTGTAATTCTAGGCATATACGTTATTTTAAATTCAATACCACTTACCATTGAAATTATGTAAGATATTGCTATACCTATTGCTGTACTAGCTAATGCTAATCCTGTCCAAACAGCTATCCATTTTACTACCATCTTAGCGTTTACTTTTAAGTTTCTCATAATAACTACTAAGGCTATTAATGAAATTACCGCAAGTATAGTAGCTATAAGTGAAGTATAATTTATAAATACATTTGGTAATAAGGTAAAGAACACACTATTTTGATTAGATTGAAAATAATCAGCTTGTCCATATTTTGCGTTGTATACATATTCTTGTACTATAGGTAGTACTTGTTCTCCATAATGTTGGATAGATGTATCACTTATATTATCGTAATTATCATTCTTTGTATGATAATAATCTAAGTCATTCAATACAGCAAAATTTATTCCAGGTAAACCTGCATCTTTAAACTCTGTAAAGTCTGAACCGTTAGGCATCTTATTATATACATCAGCAGCTAAAGAGTATGATACTGGTAAATTAGCCTTCTTGTATAAATCTATAACCTTTTTATTATTGTTACTAGTTTCAAACATCAAAGCTGGTCCTTTAATTCCACGTGCTTCTAAATTAACTACAAAGTTAACATTCTCATATAGGTCAAAGTTATTATTCATCTCTTCCTTTGCCCCCATAAGCCCCATTTCTTCACCATCAGTAATTAATATCTTTATACCATTTTCTAATTCTTGTCCACTTTCTTTTATAATTCTAACTATTTCTAAGATAGTAGATACACCATATCCGGCATCTGCTGCTCCTTTTGACTCTCCATCCTCTCCTGACCTCTTCTTAGGCGATGAATCATAGTGAGATGCTAGCATAATATAACTTCCATCTTCTCCATTTTTTCCATCAATTTTAGCATATATATTATTTATATCATATATACCACCTTTAGAACTTTCTACATCTTCATATGTAAATACTTCTGGTTCTAATCCCAATTCTTTTAACTCATTTAATATATACTCCCTAACTCTTCCTAGGGCCTCTGGTTCTTGTATACTATGAACTTCCTTAGAAATCTCTTTTATATGCTCCTTTGCAATTTCTGTAGAAAATCCACTATCTTCACTTTTAGGTCTTGGAGTATATAACGAAGTAATTCCTAAGACAATTGATAAAATAATTGATAAAAATAAAATAATTCCTTTGTTTCTCATCTTTTTTACCACCCTTCAATATAAGTAACCCCATTAATGAGGTTCTTTATAGCTTATGTAAAAATTACAATACAGATATAATATCAAAATTTATTTTGATAATCAAATATTTTATTTTTAAAAATAAAAAGTTATCTTGAACTAATAAGATAACTTTTTAAATATCATATTTAGAGTGTTTTAAATCACATTAAATTATTATTTGTAGCTTTTTAGCTTAATCGCTCATTTATTCTCCGTAACTTATCTTCTCACATTCATAACTTTTCTGTTTTACTTTAATATTCTTTAATATACTGTGAAAAATCATTGTCAATATTGGAAACACTGCAGCTAAAAGTATAGCTACTCTTAATCCAAATTGTTCAGAATTAATTGAATAACTAGCAAAAGATGTCCAATTACTAGTTGTAAAATCAGTAACTCTACCAATAAGCCAAGGCCCTATAGCTGCTCCAACATCTCCTGCCGCAGCAAGTAATGCAAACATGGAAGCTCCAGCTAATGGTAACCTACTTGATGCCACTACTAATGTTCCTGGCCATAATAAACTTACAAATATTCCACAAATTCCACAGGCTATAATAGATAACCAATTATACGGTGATATAGCTACTACTAAATAACATATCGCTGCTCCTAGCGATCCCCAAATCATCACCTTATTTATATTTATTCTAGAACCATATACTCCATATATAGCTCTACCTATTCCTAACATAATTGCAAAGAAGCACATACCTAACATATCTCCTACAAACTTAGGTATTAAAAGTCCTCTTTCCATATAAGTCGCTGCCCACTGATTCATACTAACTTCTGATGCAGCACCTAACATTATTGCAAAAAAAGCAACTATAAAAATAGGATTTTTTATAAGTTCTCTTATCTTCATAATTTTAGATTCGTGTAATTTTTGAGTTAATGGCACTCTCATAAATATAAAGAAATTTACTATAGGAACTATTGCCCAAATCATCATAATAATCCACCATTTTTCTTTTCCAAAAGAAAATAAAAAAATAGATGTTATAACAACAACCGTTACTTGTCCCCATGCATAGAATGAATGTAACAAACTCATTGCCGTTGCCTTATCATCTGATGGTATAGAATCAATAATCGGACTAATAACTAGTTCTAAAAGTCCTCCCCCTCCTGAAAATATTATAGTAGAAAGCACAAAGCCTGCGAAAATATTTTCACTAAATACCCTTGGAGTTATAGAAAATAATATTAACCCTAATGCACATATTCCATGAGCAACTACAACAAATGGTCTAAACCCATATTTATCAACAGGCCTACTAAATACTACATCAAATATTACTTGGGTAACAAAATTTATAAGTACTAACGCACCTAACTGAGAATAAGATAACCCATAACCTTCTCTTAACGTTACAAACAATATTGGTACTAAATTTATTACTGTAGCTTGTACAAAATATCCTATATAACAAGCTATAATTGTCCATTTATAAGATTTTTCACTTCTCATATCTTTCTCCTTTTGAGTTCTTATCTTATAAATTATACCACATAACCTTAATATTGTTTGTTTTTTATTTAATTTTCCATTACTGAAATTATATTGCAATATATAATAAATTATTGTATATCTAGTAATTCATATTTTTCAAATTATATTCACAGAATTAAATATACTATTTATATTTACCTTATTCTAATGTTATTATATATATGGTTATTTTCATTATATAAACAGTAGAAAAACTACTATTACGAAAGGAAATACTATGATAGAACAGGATTACGAAAGATTATTAAATATCGAAACAAAGAAAGAACAAAAGAATTTTCACCAATCACTTCACTATAATAGATACGAGGCAACACCATATTCAGCACTTGAACTTTTATTTAAAGAGTATAAAGTATGTGACTCTGATTATATTGTTGATTATGGTTGTGGAAAAGGCAGATTATTATTTTATATAAATCATTTTTTTAATTCTAATGTTACAGGTGTAGAAATGGATAAGAATTTCTATAATGATTGTTTATCAAATACAAACTCTTATTTACTTAATCACAAAAAATCTATAGGTAAAATTAATTTTGTAAATGATTTTGCTGAAAACTATATAGTGTCTGAAAAAGATAATAAATTTTACTTCTTTAACCCTTTTTCAATACAAATATTTATGAAAATAGTTGATAATATTTTAGAGTCTATTGAAAAATGTAATAGAGTAGTAGATATAGTTTTATATTATCCTTCTGATGATTACATATATTACTTAGAAAGCTGTACAGCTTTCACACTTATTAAAGAAGTTAAAATAGATGAACTTTTTATTAAGGACTCTAGAGAAAGATTTTTAGTCTATAGACTTAGTTTATTTTAAAATATTCCTTCATAAAAATAAAAAATATGACTTCTGCATTTATTCGTAATCTTTGCATAAGTCATATTTCTTTGTAGTAATCTTATTCATAAAAAACTTATTTATTTATATAAATTAATTCTTTAATATAAATACTCTAATTTATACATCTCCATTTAACATTTTCTGAACATATCCATGTAAAATCATCATAATCTCTTATATCATGTATATCAAAACTTTTACTATCAGCCCAATATATTTCCCCTTCAAAAATATCCATGAATGAATCTAAAATTATACAATCATATCTTTCATTTACAGGTGCCAAATTTAGCTTGCTTATTTTCTCAAAAACAACCTCAATTTCTGATGGGTTACTTAATTGTCTCTGAAATACTACAGTAACATTGCGCCTTTTATTTATAGGATTCATCTCTAAATTTTCATTTACATAAGCTCCACTAACATAATGTATTTCCTTTATACAGCTATCATGAAAGTTTCCAAACACATTCATTAACTTATATATATCATCCTTTGTCTTAATATTATTCCATTCCATATAAAACCTCCAAGTAAATCCTCTCTATAATAATTATTCCTTAAAACATCAAATTAAATCATATTAATCTAAATTAATGAGCTTAAGTATAGTAAATATCTTAAATATTCTTTAACATTATTTACATTACGTATATAAATTAAAAATAGAGGTTTTTTAAACCTCTAAATTACTTCTGCTCATTGCTGTTGCTATAAGAACTAGAAGTGTCGAAAAAAATGTTCTATATGCTTTATTTATTTCCTTGCAATTTCTTTCTTCACCTTGTACTGAATTTAAGTTTTCATAATTACTATAATTAATTTCTAAAAAAATTGCTGTTGCATACAGAAACATCGCATTAGTTATTCTTGGTAACTTTGTACCATCTATCAACAAATCTGCGTATTTAGTATTATTAAGCGTATCTAAAGCTTGTGTTCTAGTATAATAAACATAATATATATTTAACAATATAGCTGTTAATATAATTAATAATGTATCAAATGATAAGTTTAATTGATTTATTTGTGCAATTAACTCTTCATAATTCACTTTACTTTCTGTAGAACTTGATGAGGTGTCACTACTGGAAGATTTTTCTTTACTATAATCATTCTTTTCATTAGCTAATTTTCTATTTAAATTTCTACTATCTTTACAATTATTTTTAACTCTTTTAGACTTTTTCATATAATAGTTCCTAAAATAATTAATCTTATATATTATATGTGTTTTATATTATTTTGTTTTTATTGCAATCCTAAACCACAGTATAATGATAAAATTATATTATAATTAAAGCCAATAAAACTCCTAAAAATTCTATTGGCTTCATTTTATATATTTTTAATTTTTAAATATATAGCTGGAATATCATTTGAAAGATATATATCATCACTTGCTTTATAAAATTTCACTCCATCTTTATATGCTTCCCTAGCATTTATTTCTAAAACTATATGAGTTTTATTCTTTCTACGTCTCGCTACCATAATAGCTGTTTCTACTGTAGATGATAAGTGTACGTATTGTCTTTTTTGATGCTTTAATCCTTCTTTTGAAATAAATTCATTATATACTTCTAAAGTTGTTCCATGATATAAAATATCTGGTGGAATAATCTCATTATAAATAATTTTTCTTTCAAATGAATGTCCATAAACAGCTCTTATTTTATTTTCTATTAATTCAAATCTTCCCTTAGGATCATTTTCAACAACATATTTAATATCTAAAATAGTAATGTCATCATAATAAAGCTTTAGACTATTTAATAAATCATTCACTTCGCAAAAACCATTTTCATCTAATTCTAAGTTAAATCTCCACGGCTCATGTCGCAAAGCATAACATATAGTATAACTTAGATTTGCTTCATGCTCTTTATCCATATACTCCAACTCTTTCTAAAAATATTATCATTATATAATATGACTATCTCTCTACTTAGAGTACTATATTTATTTTATATCAAAACATTCTATTTAGCATAACCACGAAGTATCTATTACTTATTTATAATTTTTTGAATAAATTATCCTATATTGATTAACGATAATAATTGTTAACATATTAATATGGAGGCCTTACAAATGATAAAGTCGTTTAAAAAAACTTTTTTACTCTTCATATCTTTTCTATTTTCTTTTACACTATTTACATATTCTCCTACTGTTATGTCAGATGTCAATATTATAGAAGATTCGGTAAATACAAAAACACTTCCAAGAAACTTCCGTAAAACTAGTGATATAAGTTGTATTGAAAATATTAAATATTTAAATTTATATAGCTCAAGTAATTTAAATATTTCTGGTAATAATTTTTGTAATGATTCAATTACTGATACTTATATTAAAAATTATAAAATGCCTAAATACCTTTATGTTATATCTGAAGATAATATGACGAATGAAGAAAAGACCATGATTGCAACACTTCAAGGTCTTATATCCAATAAATCTGAAAAACAAATTTACATTCTTAGTCCAAGTGAACCTGATTACGAAATTTGGCTAAAAGATTTAAAGACTATATATAATGTAAAATATAAAACTATCAAGGATCCATGGAAACTAATAGATATATTTAACTCTTATATTGATGGATATGTACTTTATAGTAATGTAAAATCCCCATCAATAAATAACGCTTGTACACTAGCCTCGCTAAAAAATTCTGTTGCTATTGAAGAATCTATTGAGTCTATTATTAATAAACACGGAATAACCAATTTAATACAAGATTGTATAAATACAGATAAGTATTGGGCATATAATAATTTATGGAATTCAGGTTTAAATCATTCTATCGTAATAGAACTTCCATCCGATAAATTTACATCTTTAAGAGATTATGCTATTATGTCAAAATCCCTCATTTTTTATGAGGATAATTTAAGTGATACATCATTAAGAGAAACTATCTTTAATTCTATGGATGATGGTGGTCATATCTTAGGATGGGGCCCTGATGAATACACCAATGTATCAATTGCATCAAAGTATGGAGTAGATATTATAGCTGCAGACTGGTCTTACAACCTTTCTGTTCTAAGTTCTTATCCTTCCACTCCTAAAACTCAAAAATCAAATACTGAGTTTATTGATGAAGATGGTGTTCACTATGTTACATTCATTATGTCTGATGGTGATAATCAACAATGGCTACTTGGTAGCAATTATAGTGTAAAGAATTGGTTCGGCTCTCCATATAGAGGTAATTTCAATTTAGGATGGTCAATTAGTCCTTCAATTTATTATTTAGCTCCTACAGTTTTTGATAAATATTATAAATCTGCTAGTCATTCAAAGTATTCCGATAATTTTGTTGTTCCTGCTTCTGGTAATGGCTACATGTACCCTAGTAAATTCCCTTTTGAAAAACTTGATGATTATACAAAAAGATTAAACGAGTATATGGCTATAGTAGATCAACATTATCTTCTAATACTTGATGATGACGCTTTTTACAAGAAAGATTTATGGGATAAATATACAAATAACTCTAATATAAATGGACTTTTATACCTTAATTATTATAAGAACAATAGTTATGAAGGAAAAATAGTCTGGTCAAATAATAAACCTGTAGTCTCTTGTCGTGATTTACTTTGGGGAGGTTTAGAAGATGAAATTGAACTTATTAATAACATTAATACACGAGTAAATTTAGGATATACCGATATTAAAAACCCTAATTCATATACTTTTGTTTACGTACATGTTTGGAGTAATACTATGGATAATGTTAATGATGTAATAAGTAAATTAAACAAAAATTCTAAAGTGAGAATTGTTACCCCTGACGTTTTTATGAGATTAATTTAAAAAAATATACCTCATATAGATTCTTAGTCTATGTGAGTATAAATATGTAATTTATATTTATCTATGATATTAATTTTTGAAATTCACTTTTATAATAGTTAAAATCAGTGCCTGAATCTTATATCTATTCAGGCACTTATAACCTACTATTATAAACCATACTTTTACAGTAGCAAATTTATATATTCCTCTGCACTTATGACATTTTGATTTTTATTTAATCTATAAGAAGTTTCTTATTACTTTCAGTTTTAAAACTATATATGCAATTATACTTCCTAGTAAGGAACTTGTAGTAAATGGAACTATATATACAAACATAGCTACTTCCTTACCAAGTACAAAAGCTGCTAAAGGATATGCTACTAATGCACCAATTACTCCTGTACCAATAACCTCTCCAATTACTGCCAACTCACTTTTGTGATATTTTTTATATAAAGTTCCAGCTAAAAATGCACCTATCATACTTCCAGGAAAAGCCAGAACACTTCCTGTACCTAATATATTTCTTAATAGTGATGAAATAAAAGCACATCCCATTCCATATGCAGGTCCTAATGTTATTCCAGCAACTACATTTATAAAGTGCTGCACCGGTGATGCTTTAGCTCCCAAAATTGGTATGGAAAAAGTTCCAAGAACTGTAGCTAAAGAAATTAATATTCCACTAAAAACTATCTTTTTAGTTGTACTTAAACTTGATTTTGTTACCTCCATACACACTTCTCCTATCTTATGTCTTATATCTTTCATCCCCAATTTAACTCTAAATATTAATTGCATCTATCCATTTTTCACATTCTGACTTTATATCTTCTACTTTAAGAATTGCAGATACAACTGCATATCCATCGATATCACACTTCTTAAGCATTTCTATATTATTTAAGTTTAAGCCACCTATTGCAACTATAGGTAGATTAACATTTTCTTTTATCTCCATTAATTTTTCTATAGAAACAGCCTTTGCATCAAGTTTAGTTGTTGTAGTAAACATTGCACCTACCCCTAAATAATCAGCCCCATTTTCTTTTGCTGTTCTTGCTTCCTCTACCGTTCTTGCTGAAACTCCAATGATTTTATTAGGACCTAAAAGCTGCCTTACTTTATCTGCTGGAATATCACTTTGTCCAACATGTACCCCATCTGCATCACAAAGCATTGCTATATCGACTCTATCATTAATAATAAATTTAACATCATATTTTCTAGTTAATTCTCTAAGCCTTACAGCTTTCTTTAAAAACTCTTTTCCAGAAGCATTTTTCTCTCTAAGCTGAAGCATGGTAACTCCGCCTTTAAGTGCAGCTTCTATAGATTTGTAAAAATCTCTATCTCTTAAGATATCTGAATCTGTTACAAGATATAATTTTAATTCTTTCATTAATTTACTCCTCCCCGGTATTATATATTGCTCCTTCTATTACGCAGCCTTACTATCTTTTGCAATCTGCTTCTTAAATCTTTCTAGCGGAATAAGTGCAATTACAACTATCGATAATATTCCTTCTATTCCTGCTGTTGTAAAGTTGTACAAGAATGAATATAGAACTACCCCCATACCGGCTGGTGCAAATTCCCCAAAGAATACTACCCCAGATAAAAAGCTTATAAACACTGAAACAGTAACAGCAAATGCTGATCCTAATATAACTTTAACTTTATTATCATTTCCAAAGATACCTGCTAGTCCAAGTACCATCCTTGCCAAAATATAATCTAATAAAAATTGAACTGGATGAACTACATATACACCATTAAGCATTGATAATAATCCAAATATAATTCCTCCTGTAAGCCCTGCAGTTCTTCCATAAAGCAATGAAAGAACCATGACAGGCATCATTGAGCATAGTGATATTCCACCATCTTGAGGATATTTAATAAACTGTATTAAACTTAAGATAAATGATATTGCACTTACCATTGCAATTATAACCATCTGCTTAGTATTAATAGGATTCTTTTTTAAATCTAAAAAATATAGTATAAATGTAATAACTGCTGCTATTCCTATAATAATTGTCATATTTATTCCTCCATAAATAAATTATCCTTCATAAGCCATATTCCAAAATTCCATCTCATAAAGGCTTGATTTTATAAATATATCCTTTAAATCTTCCTTCTCACTTTCAGATATATTTTCACATAAATAATCAATATAATTTATCCATGCATCAGCACATCCTTTAAATTCTTCAGATGAATATTCTTCAATCCACGGCTTATAGAAATTATCTTCTAATGTATCTTTATATCTATCATAAAGGTTTTTTCCTATATAATAATAGCTCCAAGTACAGGGCATTATAGTCATAGCTATCTCCTTTGAACCTCCTTTAGATGCAATAGCTAACATATAACTTGTATAGCTTGCTGTTGTAAGTTCACATCTATACTTTTCTACTGCTTCATCACTTAATCCGAAATATCTTAAGTAGTTAGTGTGCACTTGTGTTTCATCTTCTAAAGTACCTCTAATTGAATCACTATAAAACTTCATTTCTTTCATAGTCTTTGCTTTAACTAATCCAAGAGCAAAAACTTTTGCATAATCCTTTAAATATAAATAATCTTGTATAAGATACCTTTTAAATTTCTCTTTATCCAAGGTTCCTTCTCCAATTCCTTTTACAAAAGGATGCTCTAAATACCTATCCCATAGCTCCTTAACTTCTTCAAATAATTCATCTGTAAACTTCATATTATTCAACTCTCCCAAATTCCTTTAGTTTATCTACATTTAGTTCATATACATTATTCATTAATTTTTCCTTGAAACTTCCTATAGCTATGTTGTTTACGTCCGCAAGTTCTCCACTTAATCCCATAGTAAGTACCCCCATAGCTACAGCTTCAACTTTCTTATCTTTAAGTACTTGTCCTAATTTCATTAAAGTATCAAATGTACCTAAGTAACTACCTATTAAGCTTCCTGTCATACAGCCAGTACCTGTAATACTTTTAAGCTTTGTAGTACCATTATTTATTTTTATAACTCTATATCCATCGCTTATAAAATCAACCTTGCCTGTTGCAACAACAATAGTATCTAATTTTTTAGCAACCTTTTTTATAACCTCTGAGATATCCTCGCCGTCATCAAAAGAATCTACCCCTTGCCCTCTTACATCAAGTCCACCAATAGATTTAATTTCAGCGATATTCCCTTTAACTACATCAAACTTTATTTCATTTAAAAGATTATTTGTAAAATCTGTTCGTGTTTTTGTAGCAAACACTCCTACTGGATCTAAAACTACTGGCTTATTATATTTATTAGCAGCCTTTCCAGCCTTTATAAACAAATCTAATCTAGTTGAATTCATTGTTCCAATATTTATTACTACAGCACTTGCAATACTTACTATCTCTTCTACCTCTTCATCCGAATAACTCATTAACGGACTTGCCCCTATTGCTAAAGTTATATTTGCACAATCATTTATAGTTACTTCATTTGTGTAGTGTAATACTAACGGATTTACTTCTTTTACTTTATTAATTAATTCATACATTGCCTATTCCTCACTAATTCTCAAATTTATAAAAATGATTTACTGGCCCTACTCCTTTGCCTATATCAAAGCTGTGTCTTATTGCTTCAGTTATATACTCCTTGCTTAATCTAACAGCTTCTTTTATGTCATATCCTAAGGCTAAGTGAGATGTTATTGCCGATGATAAAGTACAACCTGTACCATGAGTATTTTTTCTATCTAATCTCTCTTGCTTAAAAATTTCAAAAGTGTCTTTACCTATTAGTACATCAACAGCATCTCCTTCTAAGTGTCCACCTTTCATAAGAACATACTTAGGTCCTAGTTCTAATATTTTTTCTCCTACTTCTTTCATATCATCTACTGTTTCTATATTCATCCCAGATATTTCTTCAGCCTCAAGGGTATTTGGTGTTATTATATATGCCATTGGAATAAGCTCTTCTATTAAGCTCTTTTTAGCCTCTGGTTTAAGTAAATAATATCCACTCTTAGATATCATAACTGGGTCAACTACTAAATATTTCGGATTATACCTCTTTAAAGTTTCTACTATAGAAGAGATTATCACTGGACTAGATACCATTCCTATTTTTACAGCAGCTGGCTCAATATCTTCAAACACAACTTCTATCTGCTTTCTTATAACCTCTTCACTTAAATCCTCCACAAGAAATACTCCTTGTGTATTTTGAGCAGTTATTGCTGTTATAACGCTCATTCCATAAGTCCCTATTGCACTAAATGTCTTTAAATCAGCTTGTACACCTGCACCTCCTGATGAATCTGAACCTGCAATAGTTAGTGTAGGTATTTTGTAATTTCTCATTTTTGTTCCTCCTAGTTTTAATATTGTAAATATCAAACTTCCCTGATACCATAATAAGTTTTTTGTATAAAAAAATAGCCATATTCCAACAGAATATGGCTATGCTTATATATAAAAATACTATTAGTTATTTAAATACATTACGATGCTTTCCTCCGCTGGTATTATCCAGATCAGGTACAAGGGTTAATAGCAAGCTATCTCTCAGCCAAAAGGCACCCCTAGCAATTTTCTATTTACTTTATAATCTATATTACATACCTTGTAATATACTGTCAATCCACTTTTCTAAATATTTTTCTGAAATATTCATATCATTTTTATCTAAAGCTTCGTTTCTCTAAATATTTCATATGGTCTACTTGAATATACCCTATAAACTATTTGTCCATTAAACTTTAACATATCTTCAGCTCTATCAAGTAACCACGGTTCAGTTATCATATTTAAAACCTTTTCTTTTTCAAACCAACCTACTTCAATACTCTCTTCGCTACACTTTAAAGCTCCACCTTCTGCAGTTGCTAAAAAGTCAAAAATAACTTTAGTAGGCACTATTGTCTCATTATCCCACCCTAGATACGATTTAGTATTAGAATATACCCCTACAAGATTATCTACCTTAATAATAATTCCTGATTCCTCAAAAACCTCTCTAGTAACACCTTCTATTAAATCTTCTCCATTTTCAATTTGTCCCCCCGGAAACTCCCATCCTCTATAAGGATTCTTTACAAGTAAAACTTCTCCTCTCTCATTAGTAACCAAAGCCCCTGCAGCTACAATATGCATCGGAAATTCCATCTCTTTCTCTCCTTTCTATCCCTTTATCACCATCCATATTATACCATTTATTTATATAAACATATATTAGTATAGCTTTAGATTAGAAACGCGATTTTTATTTACTCCTATACTTTCTTCATTTATTACTTCATACTTTAATAATTATCAATATAATAACTCATAATATTTAATAATTTACTATTTAATCAAAAAATTACATTTTTCATTGACAGTATTATTTACTTATAATAAAATTTCATTATACAATTTTACGAATAATAAATTTGTTTTTATTTATTTTATACGACTTATTATCGAAAGGATGTGAAGATTTTTCAATAATATTTCAGTTTTACGAATGTTTATTGAATAATAATATTATGATTAAAGATTTACTTTATACAATACCTAAAACTAAACACTCTGTTGAAGATTTAAAAAATATCTTAAATCTTAATCCACAAATAAAATTTGTATCACTTGTAGGAGTAGATCTTTCTGGAAATGATACTGATGAAAAAATTCCTGTAAGTCTTTTCTTAGAAGATATTAATACTTTTTTAAATGGAGTAGCTGTTCAAACTGATGGTTCTTCAGTTGTACTTCCTGGTATAGCAACTTTAAACAACGCAAAGGTAGATATGGTTGCCGATTTAAACTGTAATTGGTTTGTTGATTATAACTATGATTTTATTGATCCAATCTCAAATAAACCTGTAGGAACTTTAAGAATTCCTTGCTTCTTATTACACAATGACGTTGCTGTTGATTCAAGAAATATCCTAAAATCAGCAATTACTACTTTTAAAGAAAATTTATGGACTATCTTTAATTCTACTCCTGAAATATTAACTAGTTATAAAATCTCAAAAGATGATATCGAAGATATTGTTATAACTTCTGCTACTGAATTAGAATTCTGGGTTAAGACTCCAAACAACATAGCTGAAATTGAAGAATTACATACATCTCAAGCTCTTCATGAACAATATTGGACAAGAACTAAAGGTGCTGTTCGTACTGCTATGGAAGAATGCTTACTTTTAATGGATAAATATGGTTTTGAACCTGAAATGGGTCATAAAGAAGTTGGTGGAGTTAAAGCAAAACTTGATGCTTCTGGTAACTTTAATCATATAATGGAACAACTTGAAATAGACTGGAAATTTTCTGATGCTGTACAAGCTGCCGATAACGAATTATTCATAAGAATATTAATACAAGAGACATTTAGAAGAAACGGATTAGAAGTTACTTTTTCTGCTAAACCACTTGAAGGTGTTGCTGGATCTGGTATGCACACTCACTTAGGAGTAAGCTTAAAGCTTAAGAGTGGCAAAAGAGTTAACCTATTCCACACTTATGAAAATCACTTCTTATCTATTATAGGATATGGTGCTTTAATGGGAGTTCTTAAGAATTATGAAGTTATGAATCCATTTATATCTTCAACTAATACTTCATTTAAGAGATTAAAACCAGGCTTTGAAGCACCAGTATGTATAGTTACTTCATTAGGTTTAAGCCCTGATAATCCATCAAGAAATAGAACTATACTTATTGGATTAATAAGAGATTTAGCAAACCCACTTGCAACAAGATTTGAGCTTCGTTCACCAAATCCACACTCAAATACTTATATAACTATGGCTGTTTCTTATATGGCTATGCTTGATGGTATACTTTATGCAGTTAATAATAATAAAACTCAAGATGAATTATTAGCTGAATTATCAAAAAATGCTGGTGATGAAGCTGACTACTTAGAAAAAGATAGAGCTTATAGAACTGAAGAAGATGTATTTGAACATTTCTCTGACGAAGAAATAGTTAAATTCTTTGGTAATCCACCAAGAACAGTTATTGAAAATATTTCTGCTTTAGATTTATATCCAGAAAAGTTAAACATCTTAAAAAGAAATGATGTTATGAACGATAAGCTTATAAACAGCTTTAGAATAGCTATGACTGAAAGATGGATGACTGAAATTGGAAATAGAACTATAAACAGATACATGGATGAAGTTAGAGCGTGTAAGTGCCTACATTCTTTAGATAGAGCTCTTGACTTAGATGTTTCTAACTGGATGAAAATAAATGATTTAAGACATTATATAATGAAAGATACTTATACAACAAAAAGTTTATTTACAAGAATTAAAACTGCACTTGCTACAAATAATCTTCAAGTTGCATCAGACCTTTCTCTAGAATTAGATGAAAAGATGAGCCTTTTAAGAAATCTTTACTCTAACTATAAGAAAAATCTTTTAGATATTTAATAGTTTTATGTTAATAGAATAGTTTAACTTTATCAAAGATAAATAACTACTGCTTTACAAAACACTTGATTTATACCTACAGTACATTATTGCTGTAGGTTGTTTTTTACACTATAATTTAAATAAATAATTTATAACTCTTAAATTATTTATAGGGAGGTTTTTATAATGAGTTGGATTGAGGATATAAAAAAGTATGTTCCATACAACGAACAAGAAGCTAAAGATAAAGAACTTATTTTAGGAGCTATTTCTAATTTTAACAACTTACTAACTAGAGAAAATGTAGTAATGCATATAACTATCTCTGGTTATGTTATAAACAAAAATAGAGATAAAGTCCTTATGATTTATCATAAAATATATAATTCATGGGCTTGGACTGGCGGGCACGCTGATGGTGATAGTGATTTACTTTATGTTGCTATAAAGGAAGCTAAAGAGGAAACCGGTATTAAAAATGTAGTTCCAGTTATTAATGATATTTTTTCTTTAGATGTAATAACTGTTAATGGACATATTAAAAGAGGCTCTTATGTATCAAGTCACCTTCATCTTAATGTTACTTACCTTCTAGAAGCTGATGAAAATGAAGAATTGGTAGTTAACGAAGAAGAAACTGAAGGAGTTAAATGGTTACCAATAGATAAACTTTCAGATTTCTGTACTGAAGAATATATAATTAACAATATTTATAATAAGCTTAATAAAAAGATAAAATCTTTAAAATAATAAATATAGATAAGGAGGAACACTTCCCCCCCTTATCTATTATTTTATAAAATGTTTCACTAATATATAATTAAATATCAAAAAAGAATTACATAAATAACAATTACTCTTATTACTATAAATTTAATTTTAATTAATTATCTATCACCTTTCTTTAGTTAATGAACAAATCTGTAGTAATAAAATCAACACCATATTTTATTACCTTTGATTTTGTTTTAATATCATCAATAGTCCACGTGTTAACTTTTACCCCCTTTGAATGTGCATAACTAACTAATTGTCTTCTTAAAGCTTTATATGATGTGTCAATATCAAAATTATTTTTTTTACAGTAATTAATGTTATCTATCGTTATATCTAATATAGCTTGTATATTAATCTTTTTATTTATGCTTCTTATATTTTCTAATAACTTTCTATTAAATGATATAATAATACATTTATCTTCTAATCCATATTTCTTTATTAAATCAATAAATGTACGCGGATTACTAATACTTTTAATCTCTATAACAGGTATCATATTATATTCATTACATACAATAAAAAATTCCTCTAATGTCGGAACCCTTAACATTGGATATTCTGATATATTAGCTCCAAAATCAACTGTTAGTTCTTTTATCTGAGCTAATGTCAACTCTGATACTAACCCTGTACCTGTTGTAGTTCTATCAACAGTTTCATCATGCATTAATATATAGTAACCATCTTTTGTCTCATATACATCAGCTTCTGCTCCATAGAATCCATATTCACCTGCCATTTTATAAGCAGGTATAGTATTTTCTGGAGCTATATTTGAGTATCCCCTATGAGCTATTATTCTATAAGAACTATTTCTGCTTATAGTATCTAAATCAACTTCTTTTTCAAAATACTTATTTAATAATAGCTGTTTTTCATTTCCTTTTATGTTCTCATTTTCTTTATACTCTACATTTACACATCTGCTCATATCTAAATCAGCCATAGATTCTAAAGTAATATTTATCATAATTACTATTGTTATAATTAATAATAATTTTATTATGTACCTCATTATTTTCTCCCAAAATTTTATTAGTATTTATTAATTAAATATTATAATGCTCAAATAATTATAGAATCATACAAAACCTTTATTGATAATTTAATTTCATATAATATAAAGAAATTCTTAACAAATCTTTATAAAAACAAATAAAAAATAGAGTGATATAAAATCACTCTATTTTAAAATACACTTATCTTCGTTTGTTCTTTGCTTTAACTTCTCTTCTTGCTTTTTTCATCTTTGATATGCTACCAAACATATTATTGATTTTTTCTTTTTCTAAAGATTTTGAATTTAGCTCTTGATATTTAAGTTCTTTATTAATTTTTTTATAGCTTTGTAATCTTTCTTCATCAAGCTCACCATTTTCTATAGCTTTTCTTACTGCACATCCTGGTTCACTTTCATGCTTACAGTCTGAAAATTTACAATCTCTTGCTAAACTATCAATATCAGCAAATGATTTATCTAAATCTGCTGTAATCAATTGTAGTTCCCTCATTCCTGGAGTATCTATAACTACTCCACCATCTGGTAAAATTAAAAGCTGCCTAAATGTAGTAGTATGTCTTCCTTTATCATAATTGCTTATTCCTCCAGTTTCAAGAAGTTCTTCTCCCATTAATTTATTAATAAGAGTTGATTTTCCTACTCCTGATGCTCCTATAAATGCTACTGTTTTATCTCTTCCTATATATCGCTTTATTAATTCATAACCTTCTCCACTCATTGAGCTTGTTACAATAACTTCTATACCTATGGCAACTGATTCAACTTCTAATTGCTTCTCTAATATATCATCGCAAAGGTCTGACTTAGTTAATACAATTACAGGAGTAGCCATACTATCCCAAGCTACTGAAATATATCTTTCTAGTCTACGAATATTAAAATCATTATTAAGAGCCATACATATAAAAACAGTATCTATATTAGCTGCTACCACCTGTACATCTCTTCTAAAACCTGCAACCTTTCTTTCAAATGCGCTCTTTCTTCTTAACACCTTATGAATTATAGCATTGCCAGTTAAATCATTTAATCTATCAACCATTACCCAATCGCCAACAGCTGGAAAATTTTCTGTACCTAAAGCTTCATATTTAAACCTTCCTGAAACTTCAGCCCATACTTCTCCTTCTTCGGTAATTACTTTATACTTATCCTTATGCTGAACTGATACTCTTGCTAAATATAAGTTCTCATACATAGTAGCTTCTTGCTTAAATCTTTCTGTTAATCCTATATTATATAAATTTATTTTATTCAATTTTCTTTTCCTCCTACATAAATACAAATAAAAATCCTATGTGAGGAGGTATTAAGTTTTACATATGCGTAAGGTTATTTAATACCAGCTTCACCATTTAATACACTATCTAAATAAGTTCTTTTATTCATCATAAAACATCACTCCTTTTTTATTATCGAGCTTACTCTCTACTAAATAAATGTGTAACTACGTTACTTTCTCAAAAAATACTATCTATCATAGCCACTATGATTATACACCATTTATATATCCAATAAAATATATTTTATCAATTATTTAACATATATCTTTTGAATACTAAACTATTTTTGCTAACTATGATAATACTTTAAGTTCCTTTAATAATTCTTCATATTGTTTTTCATACATACTCTTTTTTTCACTATTACTTTCTATAGATATTAATGAAATAATCTCTGCTATTTTATTTCTTACTATAATTAATCTTTCTTCTTTTAACTTATCAACTTTAATTAAAATCATAAAAAAATCCCTCCTTCTTTTTTGGAGAGATAATCACTTACTTAATAACCTTTTTTAATATAACTAATCAAACTATACAAAAGCATAGTTAAATAAAACCCACTACCTTCTATTAATGAGTTAATTAAAATAGCTAAATTTATATCTGACATTCAGATAAACTTTAATTAAAGGTATATCAATTTAACAGTAATATATCTCTCAACTTTAAACAACACAAATAAAACCTCAGTAAAAATAATTTTTTACTATTCGGCCTATTTTTAAATTTAGTTGTCATATAAATCGAAAATACATTACATTC
The DNA here is from genome assembly GCF_014287725.1 of Clostridium sp. NSJ-49. NCBI lineage: Bacteria > Bacillati > Bacillota > Clostridia > Eubacteriales > Clostridiaceae > Clostridium > Clostridium sp. NSJ-49. Next base: position 68,744 of record NZ_JACOOP010000010.1, read on the forward strand.
TCATCAGCTTAATACCTTTCTATAATTTAACTTACTTATATTATTATTATATTACTTTTCCTAAAATTGTCTATTACTTTTACATAACTCTTTATATTCGATATACGCTCTACACTTCTTCAATCGTACATATACCTTCTGATTTTCTTAATATTTCAATAACATGATCATATGATGTCATCTTTGGAGATGTTATCGTAAATATACCACCTACAATCGGTTCATTTATATTGTTTGACTTTATGAGTTCCATATCACTTACCTTAAGACCATTAATTTTAATAGACTTTATAAACTTTCCAATATCAGTAATAGATGAAAATTCAACATACAAAGTTATCTCCTTTGTTTTATACATTAAATTCTTTTCTAATCCATGTAAAAGTTCCATAGCAACAAAAATCATTAAGCACCCAACTATAGCTCCTGAATAATAACCTATTCCTATAGTTAACCCGATACAAGCAGATGCCCATAATCCAGCTGCTGTAGTAAGTCCTTTAACTCTATTTCTACCTGTAACTATTATTGTACCAGCACCTAAAAAACCAATTCCACTAATAACTTGTGCACCCATTCTTGATGGATCTCCACCATATTTTGTTGTTATATATTCATTTGTAATCATAACAATAGCTGATGCTACGCATACAAGCATATAAGTTCGAAATCCTGCAGGCCTATTTTTTCTTCCCCTATCTATTCCAAGAATTCCTCCACATATTAATGCTAATAACAATTTAAAAAAGGTATCTACTATTCCTAATTCACTTATTAACTCATTCATTGCTCACCAACTTTCTATTACATAATACACCTTTAGTATTCCTAACATATTTTATATCTACTATATTTATATTACCTTTAATATATTATTGTTACTTAATATTCTATAAAATACACTGACACTTTTCAATTTACTATTTTACTTAACAAATATTCATATTAAATATTAGGTAGTTATCTTTACTTCATTTAAATATTGAAATATTATAATAAATTTTACATTTTCCGTAATATTTAGATGCTAATTTTATAAAAAATAATAGCCTAATCTTATCGATTAAGCCACTATTTTTACTATTTCATCATAAACCCTATCACATATATCTTTAAACTTTTTAGTTAAGATTTTAGATATTTTTTCTGAAGCATCTATACTAGATATTTCTATTCCTATAAAATATCCTAAAACATCTCTTTTTTTCTCTCTTACTAGACTTAATAAACTTTCCTCCTGTGGCAAATTATCATAAGTTATATACTCATCACATTCATCTAATTTTTTAATAGTTATTGTGCCTGGCCTGGTCATGAAATATGTTGAATCTATTATTATAACCTCATCATTATCTTCTATTTTACTTATACAATATGATAAATCTGTTTCTCCAATGATTACTTCTATATTATCTCCTAAAGCTTCTATCTTCTCCTTTAGAACTTCTGCCACTCTAATTCCTATTCCTTCATCACAAAGATGTACATCTCCCAAACCAAAAACCTTAATCATAACTACTCCCCCTAATAATATTCCCTTAATATTATTAATGATTTTAGAAAGTATTTTATGACACAGATAAATCAATAATTATCTCATTAATTATTGTCAAATTCTAAGTTAGATTAATATACTATTATATATAGTATTATTTAAAGTGATGATATGCGAATATATATTGAATTAGAAAGTTGTAAACTTCTTGGAAGTGGTGCTGAAGGTTCCGTATACTTAAGTCCTGAAGGCTATGTACTTAAAAGCTTTAAAAGTAAAAAAGCAGCTGATAAAGAAGCTTTTATACTTAACTGTGCTAAAAACAGTAGATTTTTTCCTAATGTAATCCTTCAAGTAAGTACATTAATAATTAGAGATTATGTCGGTGGAGAAAATCTTTACGAGTATCTATCAGTCCATGGCTTATCTTATAAAGTTTCTACAGAAATTATTGATTTCATAGAAGATTTAAAAATACTTAAATTTAAAAGATTAAATATTAGAAATGCACATATTTTTATAAATGAAAAAGAAGAACTAATGGTTATTGATCCTAGAAAATCTTTTTCCAAAAACACACCCTACCCAAAAGATATAGTTAAAATATTTCTTAAGCTTCACCTATTTGATAAATTTTTAGAGGATCTAACATCCTATAAACCTGATTTACTCTCTTACTGGATTGATGCATATGAATATACAGCTAAGTTTAATAAAGTATCAAGATACGGCTAACTTATTTACTCAATAATAAAAATAAGTCGTAACTCCAATTGTTTACGACTTATTTTTTGCTAGTTAGCTAATTCAGAACTTTCAGTTATTATCTTATTAACTATTCCATAATTAATAGCATCATTAGCACTTAGCCAATAGTTTCTATCTGTATCTCTTTCAACCTTTTCTAAACTTTGACCAGTAGCTTCACTAATTATTGTATTAATTCTTTTACGCATTCTTAATATTTCTTCTGCTTCTATTCCTATATCTGTAGCCTGCCCATTAAATCCTCCTAATGGTTGGTGGATCATATATCTAGTATTTGGAAGAGAATATCTATTTTCTTTATCAGCAGCAAGATAAATTGTTATACCAGCACTTGCTACCCATCCTGTTCCTATTATTATAACCTTTGGCTTTACAAACTTTATCATATCATGTATTGTATCACCTGCTTCAACATGACCACCTTGACTATTTATGAATATCTTAATTGGTTCATCTCCCATTTCTTCGAGAATTAATAATTGTGCAATAACTCTTTCAGCTAAAGCTTGATTTATCTCTCCTGAAATAATTATAGTTCTAGATTTTAGTAATTTCTCCATAACTACATTAGGAGTTTCCTTTGTTTTTTCGTTTTTTTCATCTTTTTCAGAATCACACCCATAAATTCTCATAAAATCCTCCTTATAGAAAAAAAGTATATAAATACATTATATACTTTTATAAATTTTAAATACAATTAAATTTTACCATATTTAATTAATTATTTGTACTCATCAGTAGAAGTTGGTAATCCCTTACTCTTCAATCTTAATTCTACAGTTTCTTTAATTAGCGAATATACTACTGCAAATATTGGTACTCCTACTATCATTCCTACAAAACCTAATAATTTTGAGAATATTAAAAGTGAGAATAGTATCCAAAATGCTGATATTCCTATTGAGTCTCCAAGTATCTTTGGTCCTATAATATTTCCATCAATTTGTTGAATTATAAATACTATAAGTATAAGCCATAAAGCTTTAGTTGGTGACACAAATAATACTATAATTACTGATGGTATCGCTCCAAAAAACGGTCCGAAAAATGGTATTATATTAGTTATCCCTATAATTACTGATATCAGTAATGTATACGGCATTTTACATATAGATAAAATACAGAAAGTTAATACTCCTATTATAAGAGAATCTATAATTTTCCCTACAAGAAATTTACCAAAAGTATCATTACTTATTCTAGCGATTCTTAAAATAAATTTAGCTCTTTCATTTGGAGAAAATGCAAAAATTATTTTTCTAGATAAAGCCAAAAGTTTTTCTTTATCAATTAGCATATAGATAGATACGATAACTCCAATGAATATTGAGAATAAACTTGAGCTAAGTCCTAATAGCATATTTCCTATAACAGGCACCATGTTAGTTATAAACGCAATTATAGCATTTATTAAGTCATTCCACTGCTTCATTAATAACTCTATAAACTGTGGCTCTAAGTCTACTTTACTTAGTAAATCATTAGTAAAATTGCTAAGATCTTTTACATATTGAGGAATACTATTTGCCAATCCTAATATACTATCAACTAATTGCGGCAATACAAATTGTAAAAATAAGTATACCATAATCATTGCAGATAAATATGTAAGTATTAATCCAACTGATCTTTTAACCTTTTTTGACTGCTTATTAAATTTATCCCATTTAGATAAGAGATTTTCATAAAACTTTAACATAAAGTTTAGTAAGTAAGCAATAGCCCCACCTATTATAAACGGTCTAAGCGTTACTATCATCCCATCAACCTTACTTGAAAACTCGTCTATATTAGACATAATCATGTATAGAAGTATGCTACAGGCTATAACAGCAAAAGAATATATTGCTATAGTCGTATATCTTTTATTCCATTCTACTTTCATTTTAACCCCCGATTTTAGTACTTTTCTTTAATTATAGCATGATATTCTATAATTACATTAATATTTACAAAAAATTAAGTTACTTAATAAAAAAATAAGAGCTGATATATCAGCTCTACTATTTCATATCATTTTTAACTATTTTATCTATAATCTCTACTCTTTCATCACCTAAATATTTAGATATATTAACATTCATATTTTTTTCTTTATATACTCTATCTCTATTAGCTTCAACTATTGCAAGTATCTTGCTTTCCATAGTTTCATATGTCATAAGATCCTCTAAATATACATCAACTATATCCTTTAAACATGTAGCTAATTCTCTAGGATTTCTATAAACTTTTCTCATAATAACTCCTTGTTAATTCTTATCTTAATTTTTCATCTATATTATATATCAATAATTTTATTATGTATAGTAAGTGAAGCTCTAAATCTTTGATTTAGTTATCTGAATTTACTCCTACGAACCTAGGTGAGTATTGAATTTCCTTTAAAAGTTTCTAACTCTTTTATTTAGTTAACTAAACTTAAGCGAATAATTAAAACAGTTATGATAAAAATACTATTATATCAATATGTTTGGAGGTAATCATTTTGAACAATTTAACTAGAAAATATATTTTAAAAATAACATTATTAGCTATATCACTATTTTTTACTGCATCTATTTTTGCTTCTGCATCTATGGACAATCCCCCAGATATTACAAAAGATTCCACCAAAAAAATTGTATATTTAACTTTTGATGATGGTCCTAGTGAAAATACAACTAAAATATTAGACATATTAAAGGAAAATGATGTTAAAGCTACATTTTTTATAATATCACCTTATATACCTAGTCATAATAAAATAGTTAAAAGGATTTATGATGAAGGTCACGCTTTAGGTAATCATACTGCTGATCATGAATTTAATAAAATATATACTTCTGAAGAAGCTTTTATGAAAAGTTTTAATAAACAACAAGAATTTATAAAATCATTAACTGGTTCTGAATGTAAAATCTTCAGATTTCCAGGCGGTTCTAAAAACACATTAGTTAGAAATGCTCATGGAAAAGACTTTAACAAAAATATAATTATTAAATTAGAACAAGAAGGTTTTCACTGCTATGATTGGAATGTTGATTCAGGTGACTCTCATGCGAGTAGCGTTCCTGTAGGTACTATTTGCAATAACATTTTAAAAGAAATGAAAGATAAGGAAGGAAATTTCAAAAATCCCGCAATAGTGCTTATGCATGATTGTCTAACTAAAAAAACTACAGTTCAAGCGTTGCCTGAAATTATTAAAATTTTTAAAGATAATGGTTATGAATTCGATACCCTAAAATAAAGTGCGAAGCCTCCTTCGCACTTTTTTAAATCTCGTCTAAAGCTCCCACAATCACTTTTTTCAAAAAACACCTCAGAAAGCTTTCTTAATAAATTTAACTATATCCTATTATTATCAAATAATTTATATCTTTGGCTAAATATTGAAATTTAGACTTTCTTAGTCTATAATTTCTATTAAGATTTAATATGAAAGGAGATTCTTATGCCTAGTTTAGTTTTAGAGGGTGGTACCTTTAGACCAATTTTTAGTGCTGGAGTTATGGATGCTCTTTTAGATAACGATATTATGTTTCCTTATTGCATTGGTGTTTCTGCTGGAATTACTAATGGTGTTTCTTATATCTCCAAACAAAAAGGAAGAAATTTAGAAGTAATAGAAAATTATCGTAATGATAAAAGGTATTTTGGAGTAAGTAACTTTTTTAAATGCAAAAGTATATTTGGATTAGATTTCACCTTTGACGAAGTTCCTAATAAACTTAATATTTTTGATATGGATACATACAAAAGTTATGAAGGTAAAGTCCTAGTAGGAGTTACTAATGCTAAAACAGGTAAAGCGGAATATTTAGATGGTAAAGAACTTGATAATACAGCTCAAATGCTTAGAGCCACTTGTGCTATTCCAATATTCTTTCCTGTAATAAAAATTAATGATAATGAATATTATGATGGCGGTCTCTGTGACCCTATTCCTATTAAAAAAGCTATTGAAGATGGTAATGAGAAACATCTAATTATTCTTACAAGACCAAAAGGATATATTAAGAAGCTTAGTAAAAATAATAGAATAGTTGCACGAATGTTGCGTAAAAAATATCCTAATCTTGAACATATTCTACTGACTAGACATGATTTATATAATGAAACAGTTAGATTCTGTGAAGAATTAGAACATCAAGGAAAAGCTATAATAATAAGACCCACTGCTGAAGGTGCAATAGATAGCTTTGAAAAAGATACAACTAAACTTCGCGCTGCTTATAACCATGGTTATAATATGGCTATTGAAAATCTAGATAAAATCAAAGCATTATTCACGTAGGTTTTATCAACAAAATATATTTACCTCCATTACTACACATTTCTAATTTAAATTATAAATTTAACTAAAGACAAAAATATTTTATTTATCTATAATTAAATAAACATAAGAAAACTTAATTAATGAAAGGATGTATTAATATGAATTTAAATGATAAAGTAGCTTTAGTTACTTCTGCAACGAGAGGTATAGGTTTTGCAAGTGCTTTAAAACTAGCTGAAAATGGTGCTACAGTTTATATGGGAGTAAGAAGATTAGAAGCAACTCAAGAGATTGTAGATAAATACCCTAATCTTAAAATGATTCCTGTATTCTTTGATGCTTATAAAGTTGAAAGCTATAAAGAAATGGTTCAAACCGTTATCGAAAAAGAAGGTAAAATTGATATATTAGTAAATAACTTTGGAACTGGAAGACCTGAAAAAGATTTCGATCTTGTTAATGGTGATGAGGATGCCTTCTTTGAAATAATCGAAAGTAATCTAGGAAGTGTTTATAGAATATCTAAATTAGTAGTACCTCATATGATTAATAATGGTGGTGGAAGTATTGTTAATATATCTTCTATTGGAGGAAGTGTTCCTGATATTTCCAGAATAGGTTATGGTGTATCTAAAGCTGCTGTAAACAATATAACTCAACAAATAGCTATGCAATACGCAAGAAATAATATAAGATGTAATGCTGTATTACCTGGATTAACGGCTACAGATGCTGCCATAGACAATATGCCTGAAGACTTTAGAAAATCATTCTTATCACATGTTCCTTTAAACAGAATGGGAACTCCTGAAGATATGGCTAATGCTGTATTATTCTTTGCAAGTGATATGTCATCATATGTTACAGGTCATATAATGGAAGTTTCAGGGGGATATCATTTAGGAACTCCTCAATATGCTGATTTTGTTGGACGAAAAATGGTAGAGCAATAATTTAATTATTAAAGAGTACTTTAACTAGTGCTTAATACTAATATAAAAAACTCATTACTTAGCATTTCTATTTTTATTAGAAACTACTATGTAACGAGTTTTTAAATTTTTTATACTTTTCTATACTATATTTGATTTGTCTAAATTTAAACTAGTCATATCTCTATTCTTTAAATATTCAAGTTCAACCGGTTCACTTAAATAAAATCCTTGTATAAGCTTATACCCATATTCTTTTAACATATCTAACTGGCTTTTATTTTCTACGCCTTCTACTACTATACTAATATTTAGTTCTTTTGATAAATTCAATATATGTTTAAGAATAACTCTCGCTCTGCTGCTATCCTCTAATTGTGATGTTATACATCTATCAACTTTTACACAATCTGCATTAAATTCAATTATTCTATCTATATTTGAATATTCTCTTCCAAAGTCGTCAATAGCTATTTCTATTCCTATCTTAGATAATTCATTTAATACTTTCTTTGATTCTTCTAAATCTTTAACATTTGAGTTTTCTATAACCTCTATACATATCCTATTAGGTGAAATATTATATTTATCTAATATCTCCTTTGTATTTTTTACAAAGTTACATCTTTTTAAGTGCAGTAAAGATACATTAATGCATACTTTCCCAAAGTTAATATTATCATCAGTCAACATTTTCACAGCTTTACACGCTTCTTCAAAGACTATATCACTAATCCTATATAATAAATTATACTCTTCTGCTATTGGAATAAATATATTGGGCTGTATTATTCCAAATTTATTATCTTTTAATCTTATTAATAATTCTATCTTTTCCATTATTCCTGTTTCTATATTATAAATTGGCTGATATACAAACGTAAAACTATTATTTCTTATAGCAGTCTTAATAATTTGTACAATTTTAATTTCACTTAAATTATTCATTAAATCGCCACCTTCAAATATTATGATTACTACTTACATTGCTAAATAGTTTTAATTTTCAGTATTTTCCATTACTATCTTTGTTTCAAATATATAATTATCATGCTTCCTAGTAACTACACCATTATATTCATCAACAATTTTATTTATCTGTGCAATACCTCTGCCTAACAATCCTTTTCTTTTACTACTAAAATATTCGTTATCTATTAACTCTATATTTCCACTCATAGAATTTTTAATTAATATTATTAAATTTTTTTTTACAGTAATAATTTTTATATTTATAAACCTATTTGATTTAGTTCTCTCACAAGCTTCAATAGCATTATCTAAAAGATTACCTAATAATCCACATAAATCTATATCATCTATATGTATAGTCTCTGTTATGTTAACACTTATTTTTACATCTATATTTTTATCAACTGCAACAATTATTTTAGAATTAATTATTGCATTTAAAACATTATTATTAGTTGTTATAAAGCTCTTGTATTTTCTATCATAATTAATACTATTTGATATTTCACCTAAGTATTTGCCTGCTTCCTCGTATCTTTTTTCTTTTAACATATACATAGCTACATTTATATGATTCTGCCAATCATGCTTCCATTGAGTCATTTCGTTATATATTGTTCTAATTTCTTTGTTATATTTACTATCAGCTTCAAGCTTATTCAAGTTGCATTCAGTAATAATTAGCTTTTTAGATTTTTCGTAAGATAAATTTAAAATTCTTATTAATAAAAAATGAGAAATTAATATTGCTATTGCTACAAAAGCACTTTCATTCCCTATACTTTTCCCAACATAGATAAATCTGTTCATTAATATGTTATCCGCGCTAGCCATAATAATATTACTTATTGTTATTACAGGTAACACACTATTGTCCTTAAGCTTTATATATTTAAATATTCTAGAGAAAATGATTAAACTAATAAGATATATAATAATTTTTGCAGTTACGATATATTTTTTAACAAAATCTATATTTATCGCTAATGTAGTAGGTATACCTTTCACTGTTAAATATATATAAAAAAATAATATATTCATAGTTGCTATTAAGATTATATATGTAGATACTAAGTATAACTTTTCCCAAATTGAGCCTTTTTTATAAATAAACAAATAAATAATACTTGGTACTAAAGTAATCAGTTCAGTGACCATTATTGTGTTATATTTTTCTAGCCATACTGACATTAGAACTGTAGTTAGTATAATAACTATTAAAGTTCCTATAATTATGTTTATTTTACTAATTTTTTTCTTAAACTCTAATTTTCTTCCTAAAAACCAATTCATTACGATTGAATAAATTAATAATTTGAATAAATCCGAAGCATAATTACTATTAAACGTCATTGCAATTTCTCCTTTAAAACCAATCACTCAGTTTTTGCAAAGTAATTAATAAAGGTATTATATGTATTATCCATTCTTGTTTTACTTATAGGAATTTTAATATCATCCTCTAATAGCAAGCTGTTCTTGTTTATATTTTTAACATACTTAATATTTACAATATAAGACCTATGACATCTAACAAAATTTTCTTTAGGCAATAGCTCCTCTAATTGACTAATTTTCCTATTAAAAGTATATATTTCATTCTTACTATGAATATCAATGTAATGATCAAAAGCGATAATATAGAATATATCATCATAGTCTATCTTAAATATATTTTTACCTTTTGATAAAAGTAAAAATTGTTTAGCATTTTTATCTTTTTCTAATTTTTCTTTTACTCTATCTAAAACATTAAAAATTTTCTCATCATTAATTGGTTTTAGTAGATAGTTAAATGCTGCTACGTTATATCCATCAAACACATAATCATCTATTCCACTAATAAAAATAATTATTACATCACTATCCTTTAATCTTATATTTCTAGCTAACTCCATACCAGACATACTTTTCATTCGAATATCTAGAATGATAACATCGTATACCTCTTCATATTGCCAACTAAATAGAAATTTTTCTGCAGATTCAAATATATCTATTTTATATTCAATATTATTCTTATCTGCCCATCTTTTTATATAATCTTGATTAATCTCTGCCTGAATTATTTCATCTTCACAAATTGCAAATTTTATCATACCAGACCCCTTCAGTTAAAAATAAAATTTTTCTATATCATTGATATTAATTTAAAATACATCCGTCATAAATTTATGTTTTTTTACATTTTCGCTTAATCTATGATAAAGTATCTTAAATAAATTAATCTATTTTCTTCGTGTAATAATTATTTTTATTCGCAAATTTTTATTCATATTATAAATCTAACAAAATAAATTCATTAAATTTGCACAGTCATTATATTAGTTTTTCCATCTCAGCAATAAAAATACTCAAGAGCTCTTATTACAAAAAAAATAGATAGCAAGTCGCTATCTATTAATGTAAAATTTCTATTTCAAATTTAATCTTAATATTATGGCAGTTGATTACCTGCTGCTCTGTATAATTCATACCATTCTTGTCTTGTTAATTCAACTTCTGAGGCTTTACATATATCTCTTAAACGTTCAGTATTAGTAGTACCAACTATTGTTTGTATTTTTGCTGGATGTCTTAATATCCAAGCAGTAGCTATAGCTGAATTAGTTACATTTTTCTTTTCTGCAATTTCATTTATCTTTGCATTTAACTCTGGGAACTTATCATTATTTAAGAATACACCTTCAAAGAATCCATATTGGAATGGAGACCAAGCCTGAATAGTTATATCCTTAAGTCTGCAATATTCTAATATACTTCCATCTCTATCTATTGAAGGCTCTACCTTCATATTTACGTTTATTCCGGAATCTATTATTCCAGTATGCATTAAGCTAAATTGTAATTGATTTATCATTATCTTATTTTTCAAATACTTATTTAAAAGCTCAATCTGCATTGGATTATGATTGCTTACACCAAACTCTCTTACCTTTCCTGCTTTAAATAATTCTTCAAATGCTTCTGAAACTTCTTCAGGTTCCATCAAAGTATCTGGACGGTGTAATAATAATATATCAAGATAATCTGTCTTTAATCTCTTTAATATTCCATCAACAGAACTTATTATATGTTCTTTTGAGTAATCGTAAAATCCTGGTCTTATTGAACACTTACTTTGAATTATCATTTTTTCTCTTAAGCTTGAATTCATCCCTATAGCTTCTGAAAAAATCTCCTCTGATCTTCCTTTGCCATAAATATCTGCATGATCAAAGAAATTAATCCCTTCCTCTAACGCTATATTAATTAACTTATTTACATCTTCCTTTTCCATATCTGCAATTCTCATACATCCTAAGCCTATGCTAGAAGCTTTAATATCAGTTGTACCTAAAATTATATTTTTCATAATATTTTCCTCTCACTTTCTACTCCCTATTTTTTATTAACTCTTTCTTACGTACTACAAGTGTTTCACATTTATCCTAGTCAAACATTTTATCATTTCCTGACATGATATTTTTACATCATTTCTATAGTACTACTTCTATCCTATCATCTAAACATTTTCATAGTCAAATATTAATTGTTAATATAAATTAAATTTAATCTATTAACCTTAACTTTTATTCTCTTTCGTTATATAATATTTTACATAATAAGTAATATAAATTTAATTAGGTGAACGGAGAAAATTTATGAGTAAAGAAAAAAATAAAATTCCATCGATAAGTATTATTTTAATAATTATTTCTTTTTTTATTATGACTGTAAGCAAAGCTGTTGGAATAGTATTAATTACTGCAATAATACTATTTAATATTTTAAAGCAAAAATACCTTATTAATGTTATAAAAGGTAATAGAGCTTATACAGCTAAGGATTACGCTACAGCAATTGAGGAATATAAAAAAGCTGGTTCTTCTAAGTATGCAAATGCAGGAATTATTAGAGGCTACATCTTAATCGAGCTAAAACATGGGAATCCTGATAGAGCTAAAGAAGTTTTAGATAAACTTTTAGCAGAAAGAAAATTCAAAGACCATGAAATGCTTAATTTAAATGTATCTAAAGCTTTAATACTCTGGAAAACTGGTAATCTTGAAGTTGCTATTAATAAGCTTAAAGATTTATTATCAAAAGAAAAAAGTTCTTATATTTACGAGACTTTAACGTCTTTATTACTTATAGCTGGCCGTGTTGAGGAATCTCTTGAATTACTAAAAGAAGGCCTAGAGTATGATGACAGCAATAATATATTAAAATCAAATTTTGGTGAAGCTAACTTTAAGCTTGGAAATACTGAAGTTGCTGAAGAAACTTTTGCCTCATTATTAGAAGAAAATATTTTATTTATTGAACCTTACTACTTCTACGCATTAATACTTAAACAAAAAGGTGAAAGTGAAAAAGCTATTGAATTATTAGAAAAAGCATTAGATACTAATGATTCATTGCTAACAACTGTTTCAAAAGATTCTGCAGAGAAAGTTTTATATGAATTAACACCAAATATATAAAGGGGCTGTATCAAAAAAAATTTGATATTTGCCGATAAAGAAAAGGAAGTTCGAATTTGAACTTCCTTTTTTGCGCATAGTAATAATATGAAAAACTTCACAAAAAATGTGATTCCTATGCAACAAATAGGATTTGCATT
>NZ_JACOOP010000011.1:0-80944 GCF_014287725.1 Clostridium sp. NSJ-49
GGATTTCTACCTAATGTAGAGTATGTTTTATATAAATCTGTAAAATCTAATCCCTCCGTAACTTCAAATAGCAATCTTACTGAATCATCTTCACTTGGTATAGAAGGAACCTGTAATGCGAATCCTATTTGTTGCATAGGAATCACATTTTTTGTGAAGTTTTTCATATTATTACTATGCTCAAAAAAGGAAGTTCAAATTCGAACTTCCTTTTCTTTATCGGCAAATATCAATTTTTTTTTGATACAGCCCCTTCTTTATTTTTTTGAGGTATAAGATGTATTTAAGAATATAGTAGATAAAGAAGTTGTCTAGAAAAAAGTATTTAATTAATATTGTTGGTTATTATAGGGAAAAATGTTAAAATATAAATACAACAACCAATTATAATATGGAGAAAAAATATGAATAAGATTATAAACTTTCCTAGAAAAACAATAACATTTCAAGAGTTATCGGATTTATATATATCATTAGAATATGATGAATTGGTAATAAAAGTAGAAGAGTTTGTTAATAAAGGGCTACTTGAACCTAAATTAAGATCTGGTACTAATGGAAGAAATCCTATTCTATACAAGAAGTATGGAATTAATAAGCCAAAAGAAGATTTTTCAGAAACAATTAAAGAAATAAAGACTTTAAATGCTTTCTTTAGTATTAATTATTATTTAAATAAGCCTAAAGAATATCAAAAGGCTAGAGAGTATATTCAAAAGTTAAACACTTATATTACTTATAATATGGATAGATTAAATATTCCTATGTCAATTAATGAAAGATCTTTTGAAATATGGGGTGAAGAGAAGTATTTAAGAAAAGCTCATTCATTACTTTCTAATTTAGGAATATCTATTGAAAAGTTAAATGTATATAACACACCTGAACCTTTCTTTTCAGAAATAATTAGCAGGACTTCTAACGTGGTTTTAATAATAGAGAATAAAGACACTTGGTTCACGTTAAATAAGATACTTAGAGAAGGAAATAAGCCTGTTTTAGGAGTAGATATAGGATTGTTAATATATGGAGAAGGAAATAAAATAGTTAGCAGCATAGAATATTTACAACATCCTGATTTTAACTTCTTAAATGCCCCAACAATCTATTATTGGGGTGATATAGATTTTGAAGGCATTAATATTTTCTACCGTTTAGGCAAAAAGGTTAAGTTAAGTTTATTTACTAATGCATATGAGGATATGTTAAATAGGATAGATGATATTAATAATCTAAAAGAAATGAAAGATAAACAGAATGAGACTAAAGAGTTAGATAAATTCGTATCTAATTTTAATGATTTTTATAAGGATAAAATTAAAGAGATATTAAATAAAAATAAGTATATTCCACAAGAAATAATAAACTATAGAATACTTATGGAGGACAATAACTAATGGAAGAAAGAGAGTGGGGATTTTTAGAGGGCTTTGATAGTAGAATGAACACTATAGGAGCAATAAGTTCATTTGTTACTAAATTAGTTGATACAACTAGATATTCACCTAGAGTAAAAGAAAATTTTAATCAAGATGAATTAATAAATATTTCTGTAGCAGTATTATGTTACTTATTAGATAAAACAATTACCAGAGAAGGTGCTACAATTTTACAAATAAGAGATTTTGTTAAAGATCTCATAAAGGCTTACTATAAGAAGGATTTAGATGATGAAACAGTTCTAGATATTACAAGATTTTTAGTAAGAGACGTTTTTATGGGTGGTGGAGAGCATTACACTATAGATGTAATAAATTTTGAAAAAAATGTAATAGAAACGAAATACTATCAATTAGTCAAAGATAAAGTTGATAAGAAAAATAATTTATTATATACGCTTAGTGAGCTAGGTAATGATATTTTGTTAAGAACTAAAGAGGTAGACCAGCATTTACAAATTACTATGAAACAAATAGTTACTAAAGAGTTTATAAGAAGAAAGGACTTTAAGGGTGCTAATGCTATTGCAAAGGATCTATTAGTCGCTGTAAATATGGAAAGACAAATAGTAGATAATTTTATAGATAAAGTTAAGACATCTAATATTCTTACAATTGAAAAAGGCGAATATAAAGACAGAATTAATGGGATATTCAATACATTAGAGGACCAAAAAAGTGAATTTGATAATATTATTGACCTGTTAAATGAATCTGAAAAGGAATTTATTAATCTTGGCCAATATGACAAGAAGATTAAAGAGTTTCAAATGACTAAAGATACATTAAATCAAATTAGAAGAGAACATAATGAATTATTTGAAAAGAGATATATGGCTGATGACGCTTATGAAGAGGCTTTAGATAATGCTATGTCTATTGGACTTACAAAAAGGTATGACTTTAATGAAATTTTTATAGAGCCAATAAATGAAGATATTACGTTATTAGATAACACATTTACTTTATTAAGGCCATTATTACGTATTAATGTACCGAAACATTTTAATGTATTTAAGGCTTTTGAAGAGCAACAACTTGTTGGAGAAGAAGTAGATATTATTGAAAGTGGGTTAGAGTTAGTGGAAGATACCTCAATTGCTGATAATAAAGAACAAGAGATAGTTGAAATAAATAACAGATATGTTGAATGTCTTAGATGTATTTTAGATTACTGTGTAGTTAATGCAGGAGGAACTGTTGATTTAAGAGGCTTATGTAATACATTTACTATGAGGCAAAAAGCATATTTTATCGAAGAAGATGATGGGCAAACATTCTTCAAGGTAATTACTATGCTATACACAGGCGAAACATATTTTATACGTGAGTTATTAGAAAGGGAAACAGTTAAAGATGAAAATTTCAATATAGCAACTACAGTTAAAGAGTTATGTGCTTTAGATAGTAAGTATAAGGCTATAGAAAGTTTTGAAGTAACTATAGATGATGATAAAAATAGAATTAGGCTTGTATCTGAAACTGAAAGAAACATTAATGGAGTGCTTAAAAGGATAACAAGAGAATTTGAAATAACTAATTATAATTTTAAGGTGGTGTGTTAGGAATGATATACGGAGAAAAATTAACTAATGCAGTAAATTTATTTAATAATTTACTCCAATACGGAGAAATAAATATAAACGATAATTCAGAGTTATATAACTACTATATAGATACTGAAACATACGAAATATTAATAAAAATAGCAGAAACATCAAATGTAACAATAAAAAAGGTAGAAGAAACAATATATTTATTACCTAATATGGATAATTATCTATATGGATTTTCAGATAGAGAAATAAGAGATAGTTTATATTCAGGAACTAATAAGGTTGATTTATATTTATTTCAGTATATTGTGCTATTAATACTTGGTAAGTTTTACTCAAGCACAGGGGATACCCCAAAATTGCTTACTGATATTTCTATAAATGATTTAATTAATTATATATCAACATCATTGAATATAGTTAACAAAGATGAGGATATAGATGCTATAGAAAGTACTTATGAAATAAATATTAAATCACTATTTACTAAGTGGGATGGTTTATTAATGCATGATGATATTGTTAAAGCATCTTTAAGAACAAAACGGGGAGTATTATTAAGAACTATTAAGTTCTTGGAACAACAGAAACTTATTACTTATCACGAGCCAGAGGATATTATAAAAACTACTAAAAGATGTGATGATATTATGAAATCATTCTTCTTAAATTACGATAGAAAAGAAAAAATATATAACTTTTTAGAATTACAAAGGGGGTTATTAATTAATGCCAACGATTAATAAAATTAGAATAGTCAACTTTGCTTATAATGATGATAAACGTTTAATTATAGATGAAACCTTTGACTATCATGGTAAAAATGGACTTATGAACTTATTGAACGGTGGAGGGAAGACTGTATTAATTCAAGCAATAATGCAGCCATTTATTCCACTTGCTAAGTTAGGAAAAAGAGAGTTTGAAGAATTATTCAGAAAAGATAAAGAACCTGCATACATACTAGTTGAGTGGAAACTAGATAATAACAATGGATATATGACTAATGGAATTGCTATTAAAAGAAATAGCAACTCACATGATGATGAAAGTACTGATAAGATAGATTATTTTACTTTTATCCTAGAAGGAACAAAAAGTAAAACTAATATTACTAATTTAAAACTTAGTAATAAAGTAAATGATAAAATAACATTTGCTCATTTTTCAGAAGTAAAAAATACTATTAAGAGTTCAGGCGGAACTACTTATGAAAAGAACAGCGATGCATATAAAAAGGCATTAAATTCATTTAGAATTGATACTAAAGAGTGGAGAAATGTAATAGCAAAAATCAATTCAGAAGAGGGTGGACTATTAAAGTTGTTTGAAAACTGTAAAACTTCATCTGCTTTAATGAGAGATTGGATACTTAAATCTATAAAAGAAAATCTAAGAGATAGTACAAATATGCCTGGCCTATTAGATAGAACTGAAAAGCATATTATTCAATCAAGAGAAAGTATAGAAGATAAAGAAAAAAGAAGAGATTTAATAAAATACTCTGATGAAATTTCCAATATCAATATGAAATTATTTAAGTTGAAAGATATTGATGATAAAATAATGGAAGCAAAAGTTAATTTAGCAAATCTATTATACACACTTAATACACATATCGAAGAAAAGAAACTAGAAGAAGAGATAATAGAACTAGATATTACTGATATTGATGAGCGATTAGGACAAATAAAAATAGAAGAATTATCATCACAGTATTACTTTGAGTTAGATGACAAAACAAAATTGGAGCAAAGTAAATTAGAATTTGAAGCTAAGCTAGAAAAAGCAAGAGAAGAAAATGAAAAACTTGAAAGAGTAATAAGGTCATTAGAGGCTGCTAATTTAAGAGGTCAAAAACTAAAAGAAGAGAAAAGCTTAGAGGATATAAATACAAAATTATCTAAATTAACAAAAGAACAATTTGAAATAGATAAAGAATTAGAGGATTTAGGATTTACTATAAGAAGTTTATACGACCAGAAGATAAATACATTGAAAGAGATAGTAATTAAAAATGAAAAAAGTCTCAAAGAAAGCAGACTAGAATTAAATTCACTTGAACAACATATTAAAAGTGTGGTAACTGAAAAGGAAAAACTATTAACAGATAGAGCATCTACTGAAACAAGTATTTCTGTAAGTGAGAGTGAGGTAGAAAACTTAGTTAATGAAATTGATCCATTAAATATAATGCTTAAAATAGACGAAAATGAAGTAACTAAAGAGAAAAAACTTTTATGTAATAAACTAAGTTATTTAAATAGTCAAATAGAAAGAACAAGAGAGGAGAAGGAAAACTTAAAGAAAGATATAAATAATAACACTACTCTAATACAAGAAACTATTGAGAGTATCGGGGAAATAAATATTAATATTACAACTAAAACTAACTTATTAGATGCATTCAATAATGAATTAAACAAGATTAACTCAAGATTATCTTTATTTGATATAAATGATTTTTCTATAAGTAAAAAAGATAGAGTGTTGAGTAATCTTAACAATAAAATTGTAGTATTAAATAAGCATATGTCTGATAATAATTTAGAGGTTATTAGAAATAGGGAAACATTAGAAAAGTTATCATCCGGTGGAATAAAGATTAATAATGAATTTATAAATTATTTAAAAGATAAAGGAATACAGCCAATCTTAGGAGCAGATTATATTAAGGAATCTATGCCAACAGAAGAATTAAGATTAGAAATAATAGATAAAAATCCTTTATTACCATTTGCTATTATATTAGATAAAGCCTCAATAGAATATATACAAGAAAATATTCCGGCGATATATGCTGATAGTCCTATTATAATTATAGAAAGAGAAGCATTAGTACACATTAAATTATCAGGTTCTAAAGATTATACCTTAATTAATGAAAATATCGGAGTGTTAGCATTATACAATAAGGAATTAGTTATAAAAAAAGATGTTGAAGAGGAAAAAAATAAGATAATATCAACAATCTCAAGACTAGAAGAAGAAAATAAAAATTGGAATAATCAAAGGATTAAGATTAGCCAGTTAAGTGACATTATTGAGGGGTTAACATATGAAGAAGATTATGATGTATTATTAAATGAACAAATAATCGAATTAAAGCAAAAAGAAAAAGCAAAGAGAGAAACACAAGCAGCGTTAAAAGAGGCTAATAACCTACTAGAAAATAAAATTCTAGAAAAGGAGAGCTATTTAACTACCTTAAATAATGATGTAATAATTCATAAATCATTGATAGAAAAATGCGACAAACTTTATAAACACATAGGTAAGAGAAAAATACTATCAGCCAAGTTAGAAGATATTAAGATTAATCAGAATTTAGTGTATAAAGAAGAGAATGAATTAACTGAAAGAATACAGGAACTAAGAACCAAAAATGAGGATATGAATGTAACAATTACTACTGATAAAGGTAAAGTTAAGAGTGAAGCAGAAAAGCAGGAACAATATTCAATATATAACACAGGAAATGTTGTTGATGGGGAATTAGCAATATTAGAACAAAGATATAGGTCGTTAAAAAGCAAAACTGATAGCAGTTCAATGGATGAATATAAGGAAAGGCTAGTCGAGATAAAAAAAGAAATAAATAGATTAAAGGAAGAATTAGAAGAGTACGAGGATTATGATCTAATTGAATATGATGCTGAAAAAAGAAAAGAAACTAAAAGGAAACTAAAAGAAATAAGTGATACAATTGAGTCCTATGTAGGAGAAGTTGCTGTTTTAAACAATAATATAGGTAAGAAAAAGGAGGCAATGGACAATATTATAGGAAAACTAGGAGCAAATGAACTCAAGAGTAGAGAAGACATTGGAAGCAACTTAGACCAAGAGAAAATATACTTAAAAAATAAGTTGCAAGAATTTAATAAAAATATTATTAAGGTAAAAAAAGAAATTACTGAATGTGAACAAATACTTACTAGGATAGATGATAGCACATTACTAGAAGGCTTTGTGAAAGTAGAACCTAGTATATATATTGAGGAGTTTATTAGTAATAGGCAACACATATTTGATAAAAACAATAAAGAGTTAAATAAACTTATTAAAGAAGAATTTGACTATAAGATTTTAATAAAGGAGCAGTTTGATAATCTTTATAATAACCATAGTGGTAAAAATGATACTATTGATAAGATAACAAAAGTTTTAAGAAACTTAACCTCTAATAGTAATAATATCACTTTTGAACTCCATGAATTTATAAAAACTCGTATAGAAGTGATAAATAGGATGATAGATAAAATTAAAGAGGATTTAAGTTCATTAGAAAAAGCAGAGAAACAACTAATTAATAATTATTTAGATGTAGCAAAGCAGTATACAGAAGAAATAAATAAAATAGATAAAAACAGCACTATTACTATCCAAGGAAAAAAACTCAAAATGATGAAAATAAAGAATATAAAAGATGATGAAAGTTCACCTATAAATCTAACTAATTATATAGTAGAACAACTAGAAATGTTAACTAATAACATTGAAGTAGAAAATAATGACTTAGTAAAGGCTATAAATAGAGAATTTGATATTGAAACTTTACTTATTCACTACTGTAGATTAAATTATGTAAGAATAGACTTTCTAAAGATTGAAGATAACATATTTTTATCTAAAGATAGACCTTGGGAAGAGGTAACAACTAATAACTCTGGTGGAGAAAAGTTTATAAGTTACTTCGTATTATTCTCAACTTTAATTAACTATGAGAGAAAAAACCATCTTCATAAAGAAGTTGTAAGCATGTGTTTAATAATGGATAATCCGTTTGCTGCTATATCATCTAAGCATTTATTAATACCATTATTTGAATATGCAAAGAAAAATAATATTCAACTTATATGTTTTACAGATCATAATAAGGCTGATATTATGGATAGATTTAATGTTATTCATAAACTAGTGATTAAAACTTTAGTAAATAACAAAGAATTTATATCATCTGAAAAAATAAAGGATGATTTTGAAGTTATGAATGATGGCTATTATTACTATAATGAACAAATATCATTGATAGATTAGACTTAAGTATTATGTTTAGATGTAAATTCATAAAGAAATAACACAAAATTGGTTAACAAAGATAAAGAAGTGAATTAGGTACTTCTTTATTTTTGTATAAGTTGGTATTATATATTGAATAATGATGTATAAATTACTATATATTAATAATAGCTGAGAGAGATGTGAAGGAGTACAAAAATAATCTTATTGAAAGTATTAATTAAAGAGAAAAAATATATAGAAGAGCTGAAAGGTATATTAGAAGAAAATCTACTAGAGGAGATTAGTGCCATTCATAAAAATATCATTGATGGAAAAATATTATTCAGGTATTGGTCTATTAGATGATGAAAGACAAATAGAAATTGGATATGTATCTATATTAAAAGATGATGGAAATAATGTAAGTATTACAGGTTTGATTGATGATAAGTTAAATAATAAATTGATTCAACAAAAATTTGAATTATTAAACCCAAAAAGAATATATAAAGTTATATCTTTTATAAATGTAAATTTAAGTTATCACGAATAATTCTCTTGTTAATAAATCCTATAAAGATATAAGATTTAAAATATCACTATGTATCCATAATATAATTGGAATACATAGTGATATTTATTGTTATAGGAAATGTTTCATCATATTTAAACCTATGATAAAATATATTTAATTAAAAATAATCAAAAGGTGATTAAATGATAGAAAATATAAAAGAGTTAAGTACTATAGATAAAGTTTATGAAAAATCAATAGACTATAATAGCGGAAATTTAAATACATCAACTGGAGATAAAGATTACCTTTATCCAAAACTAAAACAAAGCTTCAAAACAGCAACTTCAATAGATATAATTGTTTCATTCCTTATGGAATCAGGTGTAAAGCTTTTACTTCAGGATCTTAAGGAAGCATTAGATAGGGGAGTTAATATAAGAATTCTTACAGGTAATTATCTTAAGATAACTCAACCACAAGCTTTATATCTTTTAAAGTCAGAACTTAAGGATAAAGTTGATTTAAGGTTTTATAACAATCCTAACAAGTCTTTTCATCCAAAGTCATACATGTTTCATAATCCAGTAGAGAGTGAGATTTATATAGGTTCTTCAAATATTTCAAGAGGTGCTTTAACTTCATCTATAGAGTGGAATTATAGATTTTTAAAGTCTAATGCTCCAAATGATTTTAAGGTTTTCTATGATACCTTTGATGATTTATTTAATAATCATTCATTAATTATAACTGATGAAGTTTTAAAGGATTATTCAAAAGCTTGGACAAGACCTAATGTTTATAAGGATATGGAAAAGGAACACAAGGAGGAAGAGCTAGAAAAGGTCATAAATATATTTGAACCAAGGGGAGCTCAGATAGAAGCCTTATATTCTTTAGAAAAGTCTAGGGAAGAAGGCTTTGATAAGGGGTTAGTAGTAGCTGCTACTGGTATTGGTAAGACATATCTTGCTGCTTTTGATTCTGCAAATTACAATAGAGTTTTATTTGTAGCTCACAGAGAAGAGATAATAAAGCAGGCAGCTCAGAGCTTTAAGAATGTTAGAAATTCTGATGATATTGGATTCTTTTATGGAGAGCAGAAGGATACAAAGAATTCATTTATATTTTCATTAGTTCAAACTTTAGGTAAAGATGAGTATTTAAATCCTGAATATTTTCCTAAGGATTACTTTGACTACATAGTTGTGGATGAATTCCATCATGCAGTATCTAACAATTACAATAAGATAATTAATTACTTCACTCCAAAGTTCTTATTAGGACTTACTGCAACTCCTGAAAGATTAGATTCTAAGGATGTATTTGCACTTTGTGATTATAACATGGTTTATGAAGTAAGATTAAAGGAAGCTATAAATAAGGGATGGCTAGTTCCTTTTAGATATTATGGTATCTATGATGAAACAGTTAATTATGAAGATATAGATTTTAAGAATGGTAAATATGATGATAAACAATTAGAAGAAGCTTTAATGCTTAATAAAAGAGGAGAGCTTATATTAAATCATTACCTTAAATATAACTCAAAGAGAGCTATGGGCTTCTGTTCATCAAGACATCATGCAGAATATATGGCTAAGATATTTAATGAAAATAACATTCCATCAGCAGCAGTTTATAGTGGTGAAGCTGGAGAATATTCAGAAGAAAGAAATATAGCACTAGCAAAGTTAACTTCTGGTGAATTAAAGGTTATTTTCTCTGTAGATATGTTTAATGAAGGTTTAGACGTACCTGCAATAGATATGGTAATGTTCTTAAGACCAACTCAATCACCAACAATATTTCTACAGCAGCTTGGTA
The DNA here is from genome assembly GCF_014287725.1 of Clostridium sp. NSJ-49. Lineage (NCBI taxonomy): Bacteria > Bacillati > Bacillota > Clostridia > Eubacteriales > Clostridiaceae > Clostridium > Clostridium sp. NSJ-49. The sequence continues at coordinate 10,338 of NZ_JACOOP010000011.1, forward strand.
GAGGATTAAGAAAAGCTAAAGACAAGCAATACTTAAATGTATTAGATTTTATAGGAAATTATAAAAAAGCTAACTTAGCACCATTCTTATTAAGTGGAAAAGATTATTCATCTACTGAAGCAAAAAGAAATAATCAAGGAGATTATGATTATCCTGAAGAGTGTGTAGTAGATTTTGATTTCAGACTGATAGACATATTCAAAAAGCAAGCTGAAAGAGAAATGAAGATTAAAGATAAGATAAAAGAACAGTTTGAAATAGTAAAAGATATGCTAGGGTACAGACCATCTAGAGTAGAACTATTTACTTATATGGACGATGCAGTATACGAAAATATAAAATCTAAAAATAAAGCAATGAATCCATTCTCAAATTACCTAGAGTATATTAAAGAAAATGATACCTTAAATCTACGGGAAGAAGAAATATACAACACTAGAGCTAGAGAATTCATCAATATGATAGAAACTACAAGTATGAGTAAAACTTATAAGATGCCTATATTACTAGCATTTTATAATGACGGCAATATAAAAATGCAAATTACAGAAGAGGATATTTATAGAAGCTTTTATGAGTTCTATAGAAAAGGCTCTAATAAGGTTGATATGCTGAAGGATAAGAATACAAGTGACTTTATGAACTGGGATAAGAAAAAGTACATTACTTTAGCTAAAAATAATCCAGTTAAGTTCTTACTAAAAACTCATGGAGATTTCTTTAAAGTTACAGATGGTAGTGTAATAGCATTACAAGATGACTTAAAGAAGTTTATTGATAATGAAGCTTTTAAAAAGCATATGAAGGATGCTATAGATTTAAGAGTAGAGACTTATTATAAAAATAGGTTTTTAAATAAATAACTATATTTATGAAAGATAAAGGAGAGATAACTTTGAAGTTAACAAGAAGACAAATCACATTAAAGGTATTATCTAATTTTATAAACTCTAATTTAGATAAAATTAATGATGTAGAAATGAAAGCAAATAATATAACTTTTATGACTAACAGTGGTAAAATTAATATTAAAATTAAAACAAGTAAAGATTATACTGAGAATGAAGAAAATAAACATTGTTTATGGGTTTCGTTTAGTAAAGAGGAATTAGAGAATTCAGAGGATAATGATTATTTTGTGGTAATATGTAGCGATAATCTAGAGAAATCATTAGTATTTACTAGGAATGAGTTAGTAGCTCATTTTAGCAATATATCAAAAAGAAAGAAAAATGATGAGATAGATTATGATATGTACCCTCATTTTATTGGAAGAAGTTGTGTTGATTCAAGAGTAAAATCGGATGCTACACCTATTGATATAACTAAAAATTTAAATAATTATGTGTTTTAATTATTTAAATGAAAGTAGGGCAATAAATGAAGAAATATAATAAATTAGTTAGAGATCTTATACCAGAAGTAATTAAAACTGATGGTAAGGCATGTGAAATAGAAATAGCTAAGGATGAAGAAAAAACAGAGCTTCTTGAAGCCAAGCTTATGGAAGAGGTTAATGAGTATCTTAAGGATAAGAATTTAGAAGAGCTTGCAGATGTTATGGAAGTATTATTTGGACTTGCTCATAATTTAGGTTATTCAGAAGAGGATTTACTTAACAAAAGAAATGAAAAGCTTAAAGCACGTGGCGGCTTTAAAGAAGGAATAGTATTAAAAAAAGTGTATTGATAAAAATGAGGTACAGTGAACAGAAAGTAACTGTACCTCATTTGAGGTATTAGAAGCAGTAGATCTAAGGAAAGGTGTAAATAATTGATATTACAGTAAATGTAATAGAATATATGTTATTGGTATAAACTTATTAAATAAGGAATAATAATATTAAAAAATGTTGATTTGAGGAATAAAAATGAAAATAGGAATTTTTTATTTTAGTGCAACAGGAAATACTGCAGATTTAGCAAAGGTAATGAAGTCTACTTTAGAAAGTAAGCATAATATAGTTGAAATAAGAAAGTTTGAAGAGGGATGGTTTAAAAATTATAATGATTTTGACTTTTTTATATTTGGATCTCCAAAACATTATGAGTATATTCCATTATTCTTTTTGAATTGGATACAGGATAATCTAAGTGAATGCGATAAGCCAACTGATGCTGCTATATTTATAAATGGAGCAGCAGATCTTAATAGCGGATTTAAAAAGATGATTAATATTTTAAAATCTAAAAATATTAATGTTAAAGCAACAAAAACTATAAAAATGTCAAATAATTATTTTTTACCTCCATTTGATAAATCTTATAAAGAACCATTAATATCTAGTTGTGAAACTGGGGAAGAAATAGCAAGAAAATTTGCAATAGATATTAACAATGGAAAAATGCAGTTAGAAAAAACTAATTTTCTTCTTGAAAATATGTGTAAAGATGTTAGTTACTTTTTCGGGAAGAAAAGTAATAAGGTGGCTAAAAATTTTTCTACATCTATTAAATGTAATAAATGTGGAACTTGTGTTAGAAGTTGTCCTGAAAATAATATATTTATTAAAGATGGAAAGATTGTTTTTGGAGATAAGTGTATAACATGCGCTAGGTGTCTGAATATATGTCCTATGAATGCTATTCTTTATAAAGGTAAAGAGATTAAACAATATAAATTAAAAATGAAAGAAATATAAATATTTAGCGGAGGAATACTATGATGTATAGATAATAAAAGTAGCCAGGAGATTGGAGAAGTCTAAATCTTGGCTACTTTTTTTAGTAAAATATTATAATGGAATTATACTAACTAAAAAGTAATTTATTAAGTTTATTTTGAATATACTTTGATTGAACATAAATTAGTTGGGGGAATATAATGGAGTGGCTTAGAGTTCAGAGTGTTGCAGAATTACAAGAATTATCAAAAGTTAGAGGTAAAAGGAATTTAAATAACATAAGAAGAATAATTAAGGCTGATCTTAGAAACTATGTTATTGAAACAGGAATTAAAGATAAGTCAGCACAAGAAATGGTTAGTATTACAAGTAACTCATGGGACGGGTTATATAATAAGATTTGTTTGTTTAGAAATATGATTGATAGTTATAGTAATTCAAATATTGATTATTTTAAGTCTAAAGAAGATGAATTAATATTTTATATATTAGAAATGGATGGTAAAAGAAGAAGCGAAAAGCTTGGTATTACAAGAAAGTGTTTTCTAAATAAAGAAGAAGCAAGGAAGTGGAAGAATAATATTTTAAAAAGTATTCATCCAGATAAGGTAAGCCATAAGTATTCTAATGAAGCCGTTGCGGAAATTAATCAATTGTTTGTCCTTTGTAGCTAAAGAGATTCTTGTGAATATACCAAGAGAGGACAAGCTTATATTTCAAGGGGTAACCTATGTAACCCTTGGAGAAATCATGAAAATAGTAACAAAGAGGCTACAGGAGTTACCAGTAGGTAAAACAAGATCATATCTTTTATTAGCTGAGCAGTTTTTAATTAATATAAGAGATAATGATAAATTTATAAATAAAAGGACAGAGATGCAATTACAATTGATAGAAGAGTTTAAGACTCTTAAAAAGAAAAGAATAAAAAGATATAAAATAGAGAATGATGAATTAACAGGTAAAATATTACTAAAAGGCGCACAATTTTCACATATAAGAGCAAAATCTGTTTATCCAGCATATGCTTTAAATATTGATAACGGTTTAATAGTAAATGTAGATACACATGAAATAATCACAGCAAGAGCTATTGTTAATGAGGAGAGTCTATTAAATCTATGTGAGGAATTAGGTTGGAAAACAGATTGGTATATAGTATATAAAAACCTTGTACTATAAAAATGAGGAATAGATTTCATGATTTCACTATAATTTGGTAGAACATTAAACATGAAGTAAATTCCTAGTGCCAACCTTTGGTTTGTCTGTTTAGGTTTTTATTCAATGAACAATATGATCGCTATATTGTAATAAATTACAATTTGTATCCGAGAAAGTTCCATACACAAGTATTAAATGGTAAGTAGTATGCTAAACTTATTTAAAGCTAAGAAATATTTTATCATATAATTTATAATAAATAATTTTCACAAAGTGTGCTATTAAATGGCACGCTTTTTTATATGTAGAAGTTAAAGATAGTTAGGTATAAAAAGCTTGTGTTTACAGATATTAATTGTAGAATATGTATAGTTTAAGCTTGGAGTGTTGAATATGGTTTCTTTAGTTGATGAGGCTTATAAAATAGCTGATAGTAATAATGTAATCTTAAAAGGAAGTATCAAAATAAGTAATAATACTAATTGTTTAATATTTGCACATTACTGTGATAGTACTTTATTCTATAAGAAGTTTTTTAAGATCTCAAAAGATGTTTTAAAAGTAAACAATATAGCTAATAAAAATCTAAAGGAAATTAAAAATTTAGTTAAAAGTTATGGCTATAAAAAGGTTTGGTCTAAGGGTGTATTTTCATTTTATGGTGATTTAAGACCTTTGGCAGTGGAAGCTGGCTTTGGTAAATGGTCCGATAGTGGGATTATAGAAAATGAAAAGTATGGCACTAATTTTATGATTACTGCTGTGTTTTATAGATAAAAAAGTAAGATATTTAAAACGATACATCTTATTTATGGAAGATAAGATGTATCTTCAATTAATGGAAATTCTACTGAGAGAAGATAAAAGTTATGAAAAATTACAATAAATTAGTTAGAGACTTAATTCCAGAAGTTATAAAGGCTGATGGTAAGGAATGTGAAATAGAAATAGCTAAAGATGAAGAAAAAACAGCTCTTCTTGAAGCCAAGCTTATGGAAGAAGTAAACGAATATCTTCAAGATAAAAACTTAGAAGAGCTTGCAGATGTTATGGAAGTTTTATTTGGACTTGCGCATAACTTAGGTTACTCAGAAGAGGATTTAATTAATATGAGAAATGAAAAGCTTAAAGCTCGTGGAGGTTTTAAAAAAGGAATTGTATTAAAGGGAGTATATAAAAATAAATCTTAGGTATTAAATAAAGGTAGAGATAAAATTATGGCAAAAACATTTAATTAAAATGATATTATTATTCGAGAAATATTATCTAAAATTGAGAGTTTAGAAATTCAACTACAGGATTTTCAAAGCGTCTAGATATGTGATGATAATATTATACATGCACTAATTGCAAGTATAATATACTTTTATTTTTATTACTTTTTCATTGTACATTATTATAGAGAACTAGTATTGGAAGCTTCGATATATAATTTAAGTTTTAAAACCATAATGATAAAAATATGTTCATATGGTATAATGTAGCTATAGAATTAGAGAGGTGATATAGATGGATAAAAGTGAATACATAGAAGAGCTTAGTAAAATAGAGGGGTTAGTAAGTATTTGTCAATTCGGAAGTTATGGAACCGAGTATTGGATGGAAGATGTGAGTGATATTGATTTAGTTATAGTAACTGCTCCTGATAAAAATTTTATGTATACATTAAAAATTGAAGATGATATTTTAGAGTTAGCAAAGAAGTTTTATAAATATGATGATATTCATCTTACATTTGTATTATTTAATGAATTCTCTAATAAGTATGCAAGAATAGCAGTAGATAGTGATAATAAATTTATAATAAATGATGAAAAGTGGTTTGATTTTCAACATTATGTTTGTAAATATGCAAGAAATAATGAGAATTTAGAAAGAACTCTTAAAATTGACGAACAATTTAGTTACTTTGGGAGGATAATAGATGAGTCACTTTTTATGGAAACTCATCAAATGATGAGTAAGTTCAACTGACTAAATCAAAGATTTAGAGTATCACTTAAAAAAGAAAAATTTATGGAAAAATACCAAAATGCTTATGATAATCTTAATGATTTGAAAGAAGCAATAAATGAATACAGTAAAAATCCTAATAGAATTATAAGAAGAGCAATGTTTGCTTTTTTTCAAGATTTTTCTGAATATATAGTAGATATGTGTGAAAGTTATATTATAATAAATGATGGAAGAATTAAAAGTTCGAGTACATCATTAAATTTAATAGAGCAAGCATATGAATTAGGCTTTTTTGACAAAGACTTGAAAGAGTACTTAATATTTTCTGTAAAATTAAGAAATAGATATACTCATGATTATTATAAGAGAGAAGAAAGTGAAAAACAGATAGAGCAGTTTTGTTTTCAAGAGTTATCTAAGTTAGATATATTTTTAGAAGAAAGTAAGGATAAAGTAGTATTAAAGTATATAAAGAATTAGTTTGTTTATAGTGGACACTTGATAAATATAGGCTACAGAGAAATCTGTAGCCTATATCTTTTTATCACCATTTATTATATACTTTTTCTGCAAAGCCAAGCTTATCTTTAATATTAATTACTGTACCATCAGATAAGGTTGCCTGTCCTGAAAATAGTCCAAAGACTTGATGTTGTTTACTTGCAATTATACCTAGGTTAGTATTATCTATTCTATCTATAATAGGTTTAAATGTCATTTCAAATTTACCATCGTTTGAAGTAAAGGTCCAAGGACTCATAAAGTCATCTTTACCATTAAGTTGTGGAATATTGAATGTAACTTGGTCAAATTTATGAGCTATACCATCTAGGAAAATCATATTTTCTGAACCATTAGGTCTGTCTGAAAAGCCATAGCCTATATTAAAACCAAATTCTCTTCCATCATCTAAGTATGTTTGCATACTTCCCCAGTACCATGTATTAACTCTAGTCCAAACGCCACGTCCCCAGTCAAGAGTTCCTAAGCTATCAGATTCATCAAAGTCGTATTTTTTGCCATCTATAATGCAATATCCACTAGCTTTCATGCAATTAATCTTACTATTGTAGTAAAAGCTCTTATTGTCTTCATTCCAGGCAGAAGCAATAACCATAGAATCTTTTGGAAAATCAGTTAAGATAAGATTTACTTCTAAATTAATATCCTTACCATTAATATTATCAAATTTATCAAATCTACAGTATAAATTACGAGTTTGTCCATCATTCTTAAAAATCATATCAACTCTTTTAGATTTATAGTTAATATCACCATTATCCGTAGTTGATGGCATAATGTTTTTACCAAATGTAAATAATTTAATTTCACTTGTAGTTTTATAACTTGGTTTTAAAAAGTCTAAAAAGCTTACTGAAGCTAAAGACATATAGCTATTTTCTGCGAAAGTTAAGGCAATAGCGATTTTACCATTTGTGATTATATAATAATCCCATTCCTTAATTCGCCATTTCGATGCAGCAATATCATTTCTAGAATATTCTTTAATTAATTTTGTAGACCAGCCTGATTCTATAAGTTGTCCTTTTTCATCTAGTAATTTTCCACGACTTAGGTTTCCTTGCATATTAATCTCCATCCTTTTGGTAATATTACTTTAATTTAAGAATAGTTAATCTAATTTATAATATTACAATTATAGATATAATTATGAACTTTTTGAGAAAATTTGTAAAGTAACAGATTCATTGATACTTTTATATAATTATAAGTAGGGAAAATATTGAAGTCTCTTTATTTACACATATATTTTAATATGGAGGGGAAATATGGCTAGTAAAGGGGAGAAGGCTAAAAGCAAGAAAACAACTGAAGCTAAAAATACAGTAGATAGTAAAAAAGAGGAGAATATTAGAATAGTATTTGAGTATTCTAAGGAAAGATATAATTATATGATAAAGCAGAAGGAACATATAGATAGAAATTCGATATATTTGCTATTAATAATATCAATTTCTGCTTTATTTTTAATATTTAATGGAGTAGGTTTATTATATGATACCACTGAATTAGTAATAAGTGATTATTTATATATAGGAACATTTGTGGTATTAATTTTAGATATATTAATTTTAGTAGCTTCATTAAAGAATACTTTTATAAAGAAAAAAGTGTTTAGGTATTTATTTAAGAAAATATATAAAATAGACATCTACAAAGATTTAGAGTTAAAAGATAAGATTGATGATGCAGTTAAGAGCAAAGAAAAAAGTTATAAGAGAAAATTAACAAAGGATGAAAAAAAGAGGGTTGCTAGAAAAACTATAAGAGAGAGCTGTTGCTATAGAGAAATGGATGACCCTGTTGAAATAATGAAGATTTCTAAAAGGAGATACTCAGATAAAACAGATAAATTTTATGAGTATCTTATAAAATTAATTAGCCCAAGAATAAATGAGGGAAATGTGATTAATAAAATAAAGCAGATATGTTTTAATATCAGTTTAGGTTTATTTATAATTTCTATGATATTAATATTCATAAATACAATAGTATATATTTATTTGCCTATTTAAATCTTATCTATTAGTGATAAATATTTAGTTATGTATATATAATTATTAGAATTTAGGTAAAACTATATTTGTTAATATTATTCTAAAGATAAGAGGTGTATTATGAGTAAGAAGTTATTATATATAAGTGTTAATTCAAAACCTGAAAATTTATCGTCATCTAAATCAGTAGCGAGAGATTTTATTAACAAGTTTCTTGATAAAAATAAAGATTTTCAGGTAGAGGAAGTAGACTTATATAAGCAACATATACCAAGATTAGAGTATCAGTATTTTGAAAGTCGTAACTGTATTATTAATGAAGAGGCAGAAAAGAAGTTGCCTGAAAAGGAGCAAAAAGAGGTCCAAAGAATAAGGGAATTATGCGACCAATTTATAAGTGCTGATATGTATGTTATAGCTTCACCAATGTGGAGCGTATCATTTCCAGCTCCACTAAAGGAATATATTGATTGTATTGTTCAAGTAAATAAGACAGTATTAATTGAAAAGGATAAGAAGCCTAAAGGATTATTAGATGATAAGAAAAGGGCATTAGTATATATACAATCATCAGGTGGAAGTATTCCTTGGATTTTAGATCCTGTAATGGATAAGGGAGAAAATTATATAGCTTCTATTATGAAGCTAATGGGAATAAAGACTGTTGTTGAGCTTAAAGTTGATGGAACAGGAACAACTGAAGAAGAGAGAAAAAATGCAATTAATAAAGCTAAAGAAAAAATTGACGATATAATAGATGGATTAGATTTTAATTAATAAATATAAAATAAGTAGATGTTATTTAGTTAATAAAATGTACTAAATAACATCTATTTTTATAGTCATAATTAAATTTATTGTAAAGTAAGGAATACGTATTTTAGGTATATTTATGTTTAATAACCATAAGTAATTGTATATAATATAAATATAATCAGAAAAAAGTTGCAATATTAAGGTGGAGGAGAATATTTTGAGTTTTAATAGGAATATAGTAGATGATAAATCTAAAGAAGAAGTTTTAGCGTTAGTAAGTAGCCAAGAGTTTAAGGACATTTTTCTAAAGTACAATATAGATAATGTTATCATATTTGGTAGTCTATCTACTGATAAATTTAATGAAGAATCAGATATTGATATAGCTATAATTGGATCAGAAAAGATATCATCTAAATTAGATTTAACTTTATCATTAGAACTTGAAGATTTCCTTGGACGAAGCATTGATTTAATAGATATAAATGATGAAGATATAGAAAATATTATAAAAATTGAAGCTTTAAATAGTGATATGGTAATAATGAAAAATGAAAAATATGATGAAAAATATGTTTATTATGATATACTATTCAAAGAAAATATTGAGTTTTGGAATAGATTAGATAAGGTGGTATTAGAAAGTGAATAAAGATAGGCTGAAGAAATTGCTTTATGATATGGAAAGTAAAAATAAGGATATAGAGGAATCTTTGAAACTTTTAGATAGTTATTCAGATAATGAATTATTAAAAAAAGAAATTTCAAATAGTCTTAAATATAAATACTTAAGCATGTTTATTTTATATGAAGATTTTATATCGATGCTTTTGAAAGAATATAATCTTTATAAAATTGGAATAACTGTTGATTCAGCAATAAAAATACTAAATGAAAAGAATGTACTATCTGAAGAGCTTTCCAATTATTTAAATTCTGCAAGACTTTTAAGAAATAGAATTGGACATAGGTATAAACAGCCTAAAGTAGAGACTTTAATTAGCTTTTTAAATGAAAATGTAGAAATAAGAAATAGTTTGTATTTGTTTATAAAGAGTTTTTCTTAAATTGATAAAAACAACTGTCTATTTTGATATTAGTAGAAATAGACGGTTGTTTTTAAATGTAAAAGAGTTCATATAAAGTAAAGTTTATTTAAATATCTCTTTTTATATTTAATCTTAGCTATTTTAGTGATATCTTGTAATGTGATAAAGTTAGTAACACCACCTACAACACCAACGATAGGAAGACCTTGAATAAATTTTGCTGTAAGCATATAGGTTGATATTTTATTAGATGTATCAATTAGTATTTCTTCTAAATTATAATCATAAGCGTTATTATTATCTATATTACTAGCTAAGATATCTAGCTTATCAAAATAATGCTTTCTTTCAGCACCTTTAGTTACAGCAGAAGAGATTAAAGTTAAGATATAAGCCTTTTCAGTTTCTGTTGAGTAATCAAATCCGTAACTTAAACTAATTTCATAGATTGATTTTAAAATAACTGCAATATAAACAGGAATATCTGGTAGACCAATACCAAGCAAGCCAAGTCCACTACCTTCAATGGCTGTTATTGATTTATTTATCATAGATTTTTTATTTGCCGCTTTATCTATTTTCTTTAAGTTCTTTTTTGATGGATATTTATTAACTGCATAAGCATTAATATCATACTCCATATTAATTGAATCTTTATTATAAGTTTTCTCTATAATTCCTATACCTTTATCAAATACTAATTTAAACCCTTTTTGAAAAGCTAATTCTAAAGTAGATTGTAACTTTTCAGGAATTTTATCTTCTAATTTATTTTTAATAGGAGATATTTTCTCTTTTATATAGCTGTCTTTAGGTTCTTTTAATAGTTTAGCTTCTTTCTTTTCAATTATTTTAATTTGTTTATTAATTAAGTTATTTATATCTTTTTTCATAATAACTTCTCCATATATATTAATATAAAAATTATATCACATTAAAAAGGCTAAAAGTAATTTAATAACGAGCAGGACCAGTAGAATTACGTTGTACTAATCTTTGTTCATATTCCACTCTAATAATTGAGCTATTTTTAAATTGTGGTTTTGTATATTCATTAATCTTATTTAGCAAGATTTTAAAAGCATTATGGCCAATATCTTCTATACAATGCTCAATAGAGGTTAGAGATACTGGAGCAAAATGAGATGGGAATATATTATCAAACCCACAAATACTATAATCATTAGGAATTTTATAACCTGAATCAATAATAGCATCTGCTATCCCGTATGCAACCATATCATTAAGGCCAACAAAGGCAGTAACTTTTTTATCTTTTAAAACTTCTTTACACAAATTATATCCAATAGCATGCTCGATAGATATGTTATCTCTTTCTATGTCTGGAGTAATATTTTGTGATTTAACCGTAATTGAATAATCATTACCATGCTTTTTGTAAGTGGCCTTAAGTCCTTCTAATCTATTCAATCTTGAAGTGTTTATATGGTCTAAAGTTGGAGATAGAAACGCTATATGTTTATGACCTAATTCTATAAGATGGTTTCCTATTAAAACACCAGCATTATAATTACTCACTTCAACAGTATCAATGTGTACGGAACAATCACTGTCTCCGATTACAACAATCGGTAATTTAGAACTTAATTGTTCAGCAAATTAAGGGTTACTTGGCATCATTGCAAATATAATTCCTGCAAGGTTTAAATTATAAAAAGTTTCAATAATTCTTTTTTCAATTTTAGGGTCTCTATAAGTATTAAAGATAATAACATCTATACCATTTTGCTTAGCAATCTGTTCTACAGCTTGAACTATAGTTGAGTAATATGGGTTTGTAATATTAGGACAAATTACTGCAATTACTTGATTAGTTGCTTTAATAATATTTTGTGATTTATCAGTTTTACTTATGTAATTTAATTTATTAACAGCATCCATAACTTTTTCTATTGTTTCAGGAGAAAATGTAACTCCGTTTTTTTTGTAATTATCATAGAAGCAGTTGGAACAGAAACGCCAGGCAACTTGGAAAATTATTGGAAGACAATTTTACTTGGTTGTGGTACAAGATGGATTGATGGTGTGTTCTATAATGTATTTGCTGTATTTACACTTTCTTATGCAACTCAAAATTTAGGAGTAGCTCAAAGTTCAATGTATATAGTTAATATAATATTTGCAGTTGCTGCTATGCCTTTTATACTTTGGGCAGGTAAACTTGCTGATAAGTTAGGAAAAGGTAAATTATTCTGTATGTCAAGTATTGCTTGTGGGCTTATAGCTATTCCAGGTATGAAAATAATAGAAAATAGTGGTGGAAATCTATTTATTATCACTGCTGTAATAATATTAGGCTGGAGTATCTTCTATTTAGGAATCTGGGGTGTTCTTGGTTCTTTATGGGCACAACTTTTTGAAACAGAAGTTAGATATTCTGGTATTTCATTTGTATATCATGCACCTAGTTTCTTAGTTGCAGGAATAGTTCCTACTATTTGCACATACTTATTAAAAGTAGGAAATGGAAATGTAATATTTATAGGTATATTTGTGGCATTTGTAGCTGTTGTAAGTACTATTTGTGGTGTAGTATTACAAAATAGACATGATAAAGCTGAAAAGTTAGCTAAAATGAACGTAAAAATTACAAGCGAAGTTGGAGTAACTGAATAAAAATAAATCAAGCTTAGTTTGTAATAGTTATTTAGACTGTTGGTTAATGATACATTTTTAAATATTATTAATCAACAGTTTAATTATATATAGTTAAGCATGTATAAATGAGAAATGAGGGGCTTTATGAGAGCGATTACTGATATACAATGTTTTGTTTTAGATATGGATGGGACAATATATTTAGGTAATGAAATAATAGATGGTGCTATAGAATTTATAAATACAATTAAATCAACAGGAAGAGAGTATATTTTCTTAACTAATAACTCTTCTAAAAATAGGCAAGTTTATAAAGAGAAATTAAATGGATTAGGGGTGGATGTAGAAGAAGAAAAAATATTTACATCAGGAGAAGCAACAACTATATATTTAAACTCTTTAAAGCCAAATAGTAAGATTTTTTTATTAGGTACAAATTATCTAGAAGAAGAATTCATAAATGCAGGATTTAATATTACAGATAAGTATGAAGATGATATAGATTTTGTAGTTTTAGGATTTGATACAACTCTAACATATAATAAATTATGGATAGCTTGTGACCTTATTAGAGATGGTGTTACATATATCGCTACTCATCCTGATAAAAATTGTCCTTTAGAGGGTGGGAAATTTATGCCTGATACTGGATCAATAATAGAGTTAATCTATGCTTCTACAGGTAAAAGACCATATGTAATAGGAAAGCCAAATCCAGAAATAATTGATTTAATATGTATGAAGTATGATGTTAGCAAAGAAAGTATTGCTATGGTTGGAGATAGATTATATACAGATATACAGACAGGGAAAAATGCATCTGTTTCTTCAGTATTAGTTTTATCAGGTGAAACGAATTTAGAAGAATATTATAATTCAAATATAAAAGCTGATTATGTTTATGAATCTGTAAAAGAGATAAATGAAGAGATACTTAAATAGTTTAAAATAAGGTACAATGATTATTTTTCATTGTACCTTATTATATTTGCTATTATTTATCCAAATAGCTTGAATAAATAAAATACCACTACAAATCCATACAGCTTTTGTATTTAAAACTAGTGATATTAGCGTACCTGGAATAGCTCCGATAGCAAATGAAAAAGTAAGAGCTGTAAAGTAAATCAACTTTTCTAGTGTTTTTATGCTTTTTTCATCTAATGCTTGGAATAATAATTGCCCAACGTTTCTAATATTTCCAGTACATATAGTTGTGTTAAATGGAATTCCAAGGCAATCCCTAAATAGACATAATTGATATCCCATTAAAAATGAAACTAGATTAGTTACAATTATATCTGGAAAACTACTAGGAATTAATCCTATAAAAAATAAGACAGTAGCTTCTAAAAGAAGAGCTAATATTCTCCATTCGCCTTTAAATTTTGTCTTTATAATAATAGTTTTTACTAATTCACTAAATGCAGCACCTAATATACAGGCAATAATGGGAATAAAGTAGTGCAGTGCTTCTATGTAGTTTCCTAAGGCAATATTTATTCCTAGTTTTGACATATTAGCAGTGTGCATATTAGCAAGTATTTCATTTCTTGTAATATATGTATATCCATTCATATAGCCACCTACAAAGGTTATTATCATAAGAAAAATTGGTCTTTTAAAAGGTGGAATTATTTCTTTTCTTTTATTATCATTTTTCATTCAATTCATCCCTTGTTATTTTTAAGTAGTATATTTTCTTCATATAGTATGCCCTATAATTTAACCTTTGTTTTGTATAAATAAGGAGAATATAATTGTTAAATAATTGAAATTTATAAGAACAATTATTTAATTAGCTTTATCACTACAAAAACAATAAATTTGACAAGATATGTTTTTAAAATAGTATTAGATGATTAATATAAGTTAAAGTGAATTAAAAAGAACATTTATTTAAAATAAATAGTATCTTGAAGTAGAGAAATTTTTATATTAATTCGGTCAGAGAAAGTATATATAGGAGAAGTACTTATGAAGTGTAAATATTCAAAGAATAGGAGTGATAAAGAAAAGTTTAAACATATATCGAATAATGATAAGAATGCGCTAGAACTATTACATCTACAATTAATTTTTATTTATATATATATGATGTCGGATGTATTTCTTTTTATTGGTACAATTGAAAGTATAAATATATGCTATGGTAAAAAAGAAGATAATAATCCAATATTATTGTTAGAACAAGGGCAAATTTTAGCCTTAATAGCTAATATTATAAATAATTATATAACTTCTACTAGATATAGTCAGTTAAGTGAAAGATACAATGAAGAAGAGATATCTTTAGAGCCAGAGTTCTTAGTAAAGCAAGCATCAATATTAAGTATAATTCTTTACAGTTTAAATGTAATTGCAGTTTCTAAGCAATATGAAGCTAGTTTGGTAATTAATATTTTTAAATGTGATAAAAATAGTATAAACCTACTATTTTTACAGGCTGTTTGTTTTTTAATGAGATTTTATGGAGATTATTTTCTTTTAAGATCTACTTTAAAGAGTATTGATTTAATAAGAAGTAAGTATGATAAGAGTATTAAAAAAATATATAATCCTGATATTGATGCAGTAATTGCAGCAGAATTTTATGTTCTACAAAGAGGAGTACTGTATGATATTGGTTGTATTGCATTAGTAACACTAATAAATAATGGAACGGAGTTAGAAAAAGAATTATTACTACCAGCACAACAAATTCTTGTAATTGCTAATATAATTGGAGTAATTGCAAATATAACAGTTTTAATAGCATTTATAAAAATATATAATAGAAATGAAAATCAACCTATTTTTGGAAGATAGATTTTAAAGCTTTCAAGTCTAGAAATATGTATTTAATATGATGTTACTTGGATACAACAAGCAAAAAAATCCAGGCAAATGTTTACAAAAACTTCTAAAAGTTATAATATTTATGTATAGACGGATTATGGGAGGGGAATAAATATGGCTTATGACAAATTAATAAAAGAAACAAATATGAAGAATGGAATTGAAGGTAATATCTCTGTTTTTATGCGTGAAAGAGTAGAAGGTAAAGAAGATGGAGCTAAAGTTATAGCTAATGTTATTGCTGGTTCTTTAGATAGAAATTATAAGGGACAAAACAACTACAAGCTTCTAGCTAAGAAAATTACAGATAAAGATAATAACTATTTTGAAGATATAGCAGCTTTTGCTATATATATATTCACAATGGATTATACAAATAAAATGCTTAAAAATATGCCTGAAGACCATAATAGAAATGTTTTAATGAAGGCAATCAGTACGCAGATATCAAGAGGTGTCGCTGCAATAAACATGTACGTAGCTAATGATATTAAGCAAGGAGTTTATGCAACATATACTGAAACTACAAGAAAAATAATGGGGATTTCTAATAAGTTTCATGATGCGTTTAATAACTATTTAAATTCTAAAAAATCTGAAATAATTGAAAATTTAATAGCTATATAATTAAAATAAAGGAGTTAGTAGTATATCATGTACCACTAACTCCTAATTATTATATCTTAATTTAATGTGAATACTAATTTATTATAATGAAAGCATATCAAATTTTTGAATGAAATTATGATAAGTTTATCTTGATAATAGATTAGCTATTCTAGTAAGAGTAGATTTTAAAAAGTTAAAGTTTTCATATATAGTTTTTTCGATTTCGTTTAGATTTGAATTATTGTCTATATCAGTAGAGTGTTGTTTATAATTATCTCTACAGTTACAATCTTCAGTGCACCTCCATATTTGACAGCCATCAAAAGGATTTGAAGTACCAATTATTAGTTTATTATCTTTACCTACATATAATATACGTCCTCCATAGTTATTCATATTGTTTATGCCATTTTTCAATAATGGAGTGAAGTATCTACCATTAATTGACCTATACAAATCGAATCCTATTGGATATTTAGTTTCTGCTAATAATTTTACGATTTTTTGGTATATCTTAATAAGAGTTTCAGTGTCAGATTCACCTATTTCGTTAATTAAATATTCTTTATTAGCAAGTAAGGTATCAAGAATTACTTCCATATTACTTGAATCATCAAAAGTTGATACTAAAAGAGAGTTGTTATATTCTTGAATTTGCCAAGCATAAACATTAAAAGGATTATTAAATCCAGAAGTATATCCACTTAAGCTCTTATTCCTGATTCCTTTACTTGGTTTAGCAGGAGTTAAAGGACGTCCACCAACAACAAGTTGCCAGTTGTCAGCTTTATCTATTCTAATCATATCAAATCCTACAGGAATTGCCCATGAAAGAGGGGGAGCTTTAATTCCACTTACATAAATATAATCATTAAATACTCCTATGCTAAGTGAGAGTTGATTTTCAGAATCTCCAAAACCGTTATCTACAATAAGTGTCCAATCATTCATTTCAGGGACTTCTTTATTGCTTCTCCATACTTGAACTCCAGATGATTTGCTAGTTGATACGTAAAGCTTATTGTTAAAAATAGCCATGTTTGCTATTGAACCTTGAGGGTTTTTATTAGGGTCAAAATCAGGATTAGTTGTATCTGTTACGTTTTCCCATGGGTAGAATTCAGGGTCTTTACTTCTATAAAGGAATGGAGTTTCACTAGAATTAATTTCATCTACCACTGCAAGATAGAGTTTATCTTTTATGGTAACCATATACCTAGATGAATTACCAATTAGTGTGTCATAAGGCATAAAAAAACCAATTTATTCCGTTATAGGATTTTATTACTTTAACTTGATTTCCATAAGTTGATGCATATAAACATTGTGCTGAGCCTGCTGGTTTAGCATTTATCATAAATCTGAAGCCTGTAATACCTGAACCAGGCTTTGCTTTATATACTATTTCCCAAGGAAGTTCTCCATTCTTTTTATATCTCCATATTTCTGCAAGGTTATCCTGATTAGTAGCTTTTAAAATAGCAGGAATATTTATATCTGGTGCAATTGATTGAAGAATTGTTAAAGGAACGTTACGGCCTGTACCAACATAAATATAGTCACCTAGCTCTGCAATTGCCCAAGCATAGTTATTTTGTCTAGCATTATCTAAATTATTAAAGTCAAATCCATCAGTAGGATTTAATTTTTTAAATCTATACATACTTGTTCCTCCATAAATCTTTAGTTTGTGTTTATAATATAATTTATGTAGAAATTATAAATGGGTTAATATTTCAATATTATTAGTTATTATAATAATATGTTTATTAAAACTTAAAAATAGTATATACTTATGTGGAATAGAAATTAAAAGAAAGTGAATGACAGGAATTTTATGAGTATAGAAAATATAATTTTAGGAATAGATTATAACTTAATGGTAGACTTATATTTGATATCAGTTTTAGCATTATCAATTTACGCACATAAAAAAGGAGATAGAAAGACTTCTTTAATATTAAATGGAATAGGTTTTTTATCAATATTTCTATTATAAGATTTGATTTAAAGTAGTATTTAACATATGTTATTACTACTTTTTTTATTAGGAATTTTAAAGTTAGATATAACTTAAGATTTCGCATTTAAATATAAAATAACTAACTTTAAATAGTTTATTAAAGAATAAGGTGATAATATGAAAAATGAAACGTTAAACTATTATAATGAAAATGCAAAAGAATACTTTGAAATTACAAAGATGCTAAAAACAAGTGATATATATACGGCTTTTTTAAATAGTGTTAAGTCAGGTGGTAAGATACTTGACCTTGGATGTGGTTCAGGAAGAGATAGTTTATATTTTAAAAATGCTGGCTATGATGTAACTGCAGTGGATGGTTCAGTAAAACTAGCCAAGGAAGCAGAAAAGTTGATAAATCAAGATGTAATAGTCAGTAAATTTGAGGATTTAGAATTAAATCAAAAGTTCGATGGAATATGGGCTTGTGCATCATTACTTCATGTTAAAAGAGAAAATATTGAAGAAGTACTAAGAAAGCTTTCTAATAACTTAAAAGAAGGAGCAGTATTTTATTTATCTTTTAAATGTGGTGATAATGAATATGTTGATGAAAGAGGCAGATATTTTAATTGCTATAGAGAAGAAAGCTTTATTGAGATGATAAATAAAATTAAAGAATATGATATTAAAAATATCTATATAACAGGAGACTCCTTAGGGGGAAGAGATAATCTTACCTGGTTAAATGTATTATTACAAAGAGTTTAGAATTCCATTCGTTAAAATTAATATAATAAAGATATATAAAGTTACTATATATAATAATGGCTCTATTTAATAAAAAAATTCCCTTTAGTGTTTAAAAAGTATAAATTTGACAATAATTAAGTGTATAAAATTAATTATTATAGAAGGGGAATTTATGCAAGTTAAGATAGAGAAATGTGAAGGTGTAAATAAGTGTTGGTATAAAAGCTTTATTGGAGAAATATTTGAAGTTGAAAAGATAGAACCAACAGGATTAAGTAAAAACAAAATATTTGTAAAGCTTAATAAAGAAGAATGTAGAAAATGTTTTAAGGATAAAAGAAGTTACGCAGCAGTTTATAAAAATGATGTGAAGATAATTAATGAATAAGCAGTAATAACGTATAACCGTTGTTGCTGCCTTATTTTATTCTAATGTAAAAGTATTGACTTAAAGTTAACTTTAAGGAGTATGGTTTATTTATATAGGAAGTAGATTATAAAGAATAAAAGGGGAGGGAGATTATATGAATATATTATACTTTATTATTCCAGCATTACTTATGATATTGCTTAGCATCTATTTATATTATTACATTGCAAGAGCTTTACGAAGAGTAAAAGTAGATGTTAAAAAGAACCGAGTAAAATTAATAATTATTGCCTTAGTACTTATTATTATGTATTTTTCTCTCAGAGATTTAGGTATAGGTATTGTTGTACTGCTTCATATCGTGGTTTTAGCACTTGTTATGGATCTTTTAAATTATATATTTAAGATTCTAAGTAAAAGAAATACTATAACTTTTAATAAATGGAGAACAGTATATGAAAGTGGAATTGTTCCAATTATATTAACAGCAATTATATTAGCTTATGGGTATTGGAATATGAATGACATAGTAGAGAAGGATTATAAGATATATACAAATAAGAATATAAGAGAAGAAGGCTATAGAGTAGCAATGATTTCTGACCTTCACTATGGAACTGTTATGAATAGAGAGAAGCTACAAGCAGTTTGTAATGATATTGAAGAAGCAGAACCTGATATTGTAGTGCTTTGTGGGGATATTGTCGATGAAAAAACAACAATTGAGCAGATGAAAGAAGCTACTGAAATTCTTGGAGATATTAAAAGTAAATATGGTGTATTTTATATATATGGTAATCATGATGATGCTAGATATTCATCTATTCCTAGTTATACTAAAGATGAGCTAAAGAATGAGTTATTATCAAATAATATCTATGTATTGGTAGATGAAAGCTATGAAATTAATGATGATCTTGTTATTGTTGGTAGAGATGACGAAGGGTTTTCAAAAGAAGAAGGAAGGAAAAGTAGTGAGGATTTAATTGCTAATATAGATAAGAGTAAGTTTATATTACTTTTAGACCATCAGCCATCAGAACTTAATCTAAATAGCTCATTAGGATATGATTTGCAATTATCAGGTCATACTCATAAAGGTCAGATTTGGCCAGCAGGTTTAATAAGTGAATTGTTTAACTTTAATGAACTAGAATATGGATATAAAAAGATAGGAGATTATGAAATAATAGTTTCGTCAGGAATATCAGGATGGAATTATCCAATAAGGACTGGTTCTAAGTCAGAGTATTTAATTATTGATATAGAGAAGCAAAGCTAAAAAATAAATAGGAAAGTTTAAAAATATATGTATAGACTGACCTCATAAAAAAGAAAATAATAAGAGTTACATTTTTAGGAGGGAATATAATTTGTATATATTAATTAGTCTTATAGGAGGCCTTGGTTTATTTCTTTATGGAATAAGTGTTATGGGTGAAGGTCTTCAAAAATCAACTGGTCCTAAATTAGAAAAAGCTATTGGTCTTTTAACTAGCAATATAGTTATGGGTGTACTAGTAGGAACTGTAGTTACAGGGATAATTCAAAGTAGTGGGGCGACAACTGTTATGGTTGTTGGATTCGTTAATGCAGGGATAATGAGCCTTTATCAAGCAATAGGAGTAATAATGGGTGCTAATATAGGAACAACAGTTACAGCTCAGCTTGTATCTTTTGATGTTAGTATATTATCATCCATAGCTCTTGGAATAGGGATAGTTTTACATATGATTGGCTCAAAATCTAAGCCTATGCTTAAAAATATATCTGAAATACTAATTGGATTTGCAATATTATTTATAGGTATGAGGTTTATGAAGGATGCAGTAGCTCCGCTATCAGAATATCCAGCTGTGAGAAAAGTATTAGCAGAGCTTGCACATCAACCAATTCTAGCTTTAATTGCGGGATTTTTAATGACAACAATATTACAAAGCTCTAGTGCATCTATGGGAATATTAATAGCATTGTCTTCACAAGGATTAATGCCACTACAAGCAGCATTACCTATATTATATGGTGATAACATAGGTAGTTGTACAACATCTCTTATTTCAAGCGTAGGTGCAAATAAGAATGCTAAAAGAGCTGCTACTATGCACTTGTGTTTTAATGTAATTGGAACTATTTTATTTATGCTTGTATTAAACAAACCTATAACTATGGTGGTTCAATACTTAAATCCAACTGATCCTGCAAGGCAAATAGCAAATTCACATACTTTATTTAATATAGTAAATGTGATATTGTTACTACCATTCTCTAAGTTTATAGTTAAATTAGCTATGTTAATTATACCTGATAAAGCTGGTGAAGAAGAAGTTGACAATGCTATTACAAAATACTTAGACACAAGAATGTTAGAAACACCTGCAATAGCTTATGGTAATATAATTAGAGAATCTCTTAGAATGGGTGGAAAAGCTAAATATTGTTTTAGTAGTGCTACAAATGCTTTGATTGATAAGTCTCAAAAAGGTGTAAATGAAAGCTTAGAAAAAGAAAAGCTTGTAAATGCTCAGCAAAAAGAAATTATAAATTATTTAATAAAGCTTTCAAATAAGGCATTAGATGAAAAGATGAGGTTATCTCTAGATTTATTATTCCATACAATAAACGATATTGAAAGAGTTGGAGACTTATCAGAAAATATTGCAGAATTAGCACAAGAGTCTATTAATAATAATGTTAACTTTTCAGAAGAAGCTATAGCCGAAATAAAAAATATATTTAATAAAACTTTAGAGGCGTATAGTTTAGCTTTAGATGCTATGAAAGGAAATGACGTAAATATTTCTAAGCGTGTTATTATACTAGAAGAAACTGTAGATGAATTAGATAAAGATTATAGAAATGAACATATGAGAAGATTAAACAAAAATATTTGCAGTGTAGATTCAGGTATAATATATTTAGATTTATTAACAAATATTGAAAGAATTTCAGACCATGCTGCAAGCATTGCTAAGAGAGTTATAATGGTTAATGAGTAGGTTAAAGTTAAGGTGTAGAGTATTTAAAAGAAAGTTTGTTATTTTAAGATTAGATGATATAATTTATTCAAAATATAATTAAGATAGCGGTAGCTAGGATGGGAGGGATTGATTTTGGATAAATTGTTGATTACAAAGATTATGGGCAAAAAAGATGCAGTAGATTTAGATGATTCAGTTTATAACTTAAGAGATGTATGTGATGAATTAAGAAATATAATTATATTAAATTTACCTATCGAGGATGAGTTTAAAGTAAGAAATAGAAGACGACTTAAAGCTATATATGATATTGTAAAACCTATGACAGATAAACTAAAGGATGATAGCTATATTCAAGGGTATACAAATAGTAAAAAGTACTTGCTTAAATATATAGAAGATATGATTGCATACATTGAAGGAATATTATCAGCTATGGAGCCTTTAGATTTTAAAAACTTTACTTATTATACAAATATGTTAATGGATTTAGTTTTAGTTTATTAGAAGTTTTTAATTTATAAAAGATGAGTTGAAGATATAAAATATGGACTAAGCTAAAAGTTCGATTTTGGTAGTAGTGACTAGTAAATATGTTACTGCTATCTTTTTATTTTTTATTTTAATATAAAAAATATTGACTTGGAGTTAACTCTAAGGAGTATAGTGGGATTAGGTAAAATTTATATAAAAAGAGTATTTATTTAATTGAATTAATAAGAGAGAATAAATGGAGGATAAAACTATGGAGCAAAAGAAATTAGGGTTTGGATTTATGAGACTACCAATTACAAATAAAGAAGACCAATCTAGTATCGATTATAAACAAGTGAATGATATGGTAGATGTATTTATGGAAAGAGGATTTACTTATTTTGATACAGCATATATGTATCATAATTTTATAAGTGAATCAGTAATAAAAGAAGCTGTTGTAAAACGTTATCCAAGAAATGCTTTTACAATTGCAACAAAAATGCCTACTATGTTTTTGAAAAAGGAAGAAGATTTAGAGAGAATCTTTAATGAACAGTTAGATAAAGTTGGAGTAGAGTATTTTGATTATTATTTACTTCATAACCTTGGAGTGAGTAATTATGAGATAGCAAAGAAATTTGATGCTTTTAAATTTATTAAAAGCAAGAAAGAAGAAGGTAAAATTAAAAAAATAGGATTTTCATTTCATGATACTGCAGACCTATTAGATACAATTCTAACAGAGCATCCAGAGGTTGATTTTGTTCAGCTTCAACTTAACTATATTGACTGGGATAATGAAAGTATTCAATCAAGAAAATGTTATGAAGTAGCTACAAAGCATAATAAACCTGTAATAGTTATGGAGCCAATTAAAGGAGGAACATTAGCTAACGTTCCACCTAAAGCAGAGCAATTATTCAAAGAATATCACAATGATATGTCAGTTCCATCTTGGGCAATTAGATTTGCAGCAAGTCATAAAAATGTTATGATGGTCTTAAGTGGAATGTCTACAATGGAGCAACTATTAGATAATACAGGATATATGGAAAATTTTAAACCATTTAATGAAGAGGAATATGATATTATAAATAAGGTAGTAGATATAATAAATGATTCTATAGAAATACCTTGTACTGCATGTCAATATTGTGTAGATGGATGTCCTAAAAAAATTGATATACCAAAGTATTTTGCTTTATATAATGCAGAAAAGCAATCAGAAAGCAAAGGTTTTTCTACTCAAGGTGTATATTATGCAAATTTAACTAAAACATATGGAAAAGCTTCAGAATGTATTAATTGCAAAAAGTGTGAAAAGAGTTGTCCACAGCATTTAAATATAACAGAATACCTAAAGAATGTTGCTATGACTTTTGAAAATAAATAAATATAGCTTAAAGATAAAAGGGAGATAAGTATATGACTATTACAGAAGTAAGTAGAAAATATAATTTAACAGCAGATACATTGAGATATTATGAAAGAATTGGATTAATTCCTCCCGTAAACAGAAATAATAGTGGAGTAAGAGATTTCACTGAAGAAGATTGCAATTGGGTACAGTTTATAAAATGTATGAGAGGTGCAGGCCTTTCCATTGAAGTTTTAATAGAGTATGTTAAAATGTTCCAAGAGGGTAATTCTACAATAAAAGCTAGAAAAGAGCTTTTAATAGAACAACGTAATCATTTAGCAGATAAAATTAAAGAAATGCAAGAGACTTTAGATAGGCTTGATAAAAAAATTGATGGTTACGAAGAGAGAGTTCTTATTAAAGAACAAGAATTATCAAAAACAGATAAGTAAAATTTATATATTTGCTATTTAAGCATAAGAAAAAATACTTATTATAATACGGGTTTAGGGGGATTTATGCAGTTTAAAAAGATACATCATATAGCAATAATATGCTCAGACTATAAAATATCTAAAGAGTTTTATGTAGAAAAGCTAGGTCTTAGAATTATTAGAGAGGTATATAGAGAAGAGAGAGATTCATACAAGTTAGATTTAGAAATAGGAGATAGCCAGATTGAATTATTTTCTTTTCCTAATGCACCAAAAAGACCAAGCTATCCTGAAGCTCAAGGCTTAAGACATCTAGCTTTTGAAGTTGATGATATAGAAAAAGCAGTTGAGGAGCTAAAGCAAAAAGGGATTAAAACTGAACCTATAAGAGTAGATGAATGTACAGGTAGAAAGTTTACTTTCTTTGAGGATCCAGATAAGTTACCATTAGAGCTATATTCAAAAGTGTAACCATAATTATAAGTTGAAGATAGTATATAAAAATAGTTAGTAGAGTTAAGAGTTTAGAAATAAAGACAGTATAGTAGTTTTTATATTAACTCTTAACTTTAAAGCTATTTATAAATGAAGTAAGCTATGATTATATATAATTTATATAAGATATGAATTAAAAGCTTCTTCAAATTATAATTTAAATTTAATTACAATTATAATTTGAAATATATGGTAAACGATATAACTGTATGTTATACTTATATCAAAGTATTTTATTACACTTTAAGTAAACGTATTCAATTATTATTCAAGGAGGATTTGATATGTGTAAAGAGGAATCAAAAAACGTAATTCAAATGGATGAAATAATAGAAGTAGAAAAAGTTGATGTTAAAGAAGATAATAAAGACGATAAAATTAGAGAATATGAAGATTTATTAGGGTATTAAAAACAGAAGAGTATATCATAAATAAACTAATTAAAAGAGGTGAATTTCATCTCTTTTTTTATTTAATATTTTATAGCTTATTTATTTAAGAACATTCTAAAGAAAATTTTTGTATTATTATATTAGCATTTAAATTTTAGGAGGCATTAATGTGTCATCAGATTTAAAAGAGTTAAAGGGGTTAATATGCAGAAAGAGAATATCTAAAATTAAAAAGAAATACGAAAGCGCAGAAAAGAGGGTTTATAGAAAGCTACTAGATTGTAATAAGAATAAAAATGAAGAATATTTAACTAAGTGTGTATTTATTGAGTTTAAAAAAAGATATTTTTCAGATTTTTGTAAAAGAGTAGATGATTTAGTAACTAGTTATACTGTTGGAATTGAACCAGCAATGAGAGAGTATGTTTTTGCAAAAAGAAGAGATAGAACTTTTGAAGTACTAGTTTTAATAAAAAACATATTAGATAGAAATTGTATACGTTGGGCTATTATGAATGATTATATAAAATGTAGAGAGGAGTGCATCTGTCCTGAAAGTATTTGTATAGTCGTTTCTAAAGAACATATGAATGCAGCATGTAATATTTTTAATGTAATTGGAGAGAAAAGAGGAGAGAATATCTATATAGTTAATGGGGTAGAGGTTCATCTTAGCTTTGGATATGCTATAGAAAATAGAAGTTATAATCTTAAGGAGTATGATATAGGTTATTGTAATCTAGATAGTGAAAATATTCCTGTGCTAGTAGAACCAAGAAATTCATAATATAGTATATAGTAATTCTATAGAGGAAACCTATGACAAAAAGAAAAAAAAGAAAAAAATCATTTTGTGAGGATTTTGATAGCTTCAAACTACCTCCTTGTGCTAAGTTTTTAGGCAGTAATAACCCTTTTGTTAAAGATGGTAAGATAATATATAGAAATAATAATAGATTGTATTTATTCTTAAGTTTTAATACAAAATCAAATGCAGGTAAGACGTATAATCCTATGGATCCAAGTACCTACAGTTCAACTGGAGTTGGAAATTTACAAATTGAATTATATTTTTTTATAATTGGCTTATTTATTAATGAAGTTCAAAAAGGGAATATTAAAGATTATGAAAATATATCAATACATGAAGATGATAATGCAGATAAATTTATTAAAAATGTTTTAGATAATGAATATAATATTACTACAGAATTTGTACCATCCTTAACTTACTTAATTTCTAATGCAAGTGCTGTAATCCCTGTATTTACAGGTGTTATAGATATAAGTCCTATAAATTTTTATATTATATTAATGTTAAGTAGGTTTTATGGGGATTACGGATTATTATTTAGTGATAATGCCTATGTAACCAATGATTTTATTAATCTAGCTTTGGCAAATACTTATGTAGAGTTTTATAAATGCTAATAATGTTTTATTAAATGATGAAAATAATTAGCTAAACTTTAATTAAACTATATTTTTGAAAGAATATAATTAAAAAAATTACAATAAAAACATAATTTAATATATATATCCATATAAAAATGTGATATAATGTTAAGACATTATATAAGGTATAGGGAATAAAAGGGGGAGAAAATTATGGGAATATACAGTTTCGATGTGAAATTAACTTTAGATGAAACCATTAAGAGGTTAGATGCAGGTATAATATCAGGAACAATTACAGAAAAGATTGATTTTCATGAAATTAACTCACAAGGTAAAAATAAAGCAGTTGTTATGGTTTATGAAAAAAAATATTTTAGAGCGAGTAATAGACTAACTTTAACGTTATGTTTAGAAGAGTTAGAAAACAAAACTCATATTCATGTTATAGGTATTAGTGGAATAGAAAAAGCCATTACAGGCAATGGTGAAGCAAGTGAAAAATTCACTAGTTTACCAAGAGAAATATTAGAAGATTATATAATAGAATAATATAAAGATTAAATAGATGGATATAAAAATAATTATTTTTATATCCATCTATTTTATTTAAATTATAAGATATATAAATCAACAGAACATAGAGAGATTAAATAAATATATTCTTGTGAAAGATTTATGAAATTGAGAATATAATAGCTTTATATAATAAAACGAGCGTATTTTAGGGGGAGTAGGAAGATGCTAAAAAGAGTAATAAACGAAGTAAAAAAATATGAGTATAAACTCGATTTATTATGGTTAATTTTGTTTCCTATGTTTAATGTTATCTATTTTATAACTAATCATATTCATAAAGAAGGATTTGATTTAACTATAGCTTTAGATAGAATGATACCATTTGTACCTATCTTCATTATTCCATATGTTTATTGGTACTTATATATGATAATAGGATTTCTTATTTTATCTTTAAATGATAGAAAAAAATACATGAGATGTATATTAGGTTTATATTTAGGAATGTTCTTTAGTTACACTATTTATTTAATCTTTCCAACTGAGATAGTAAGGCCAACAGTAACAGGTAATGGTATCTTAAGTAGTATAGTTAAGATTATATATTCACTTGATAGACCTTTTAATTGCTTTCCATCGTTACATGTGTTAGGAACTTACTTTATTATGAGATACACAAAAAAAGAAAATAGTCAATATGTGTATTACTATACTCAAACTGTAGGGATTTTGATAATATTATCAACTATTTTTATTAAGCAGCATTTCGTACTAGATGCTGTTGCTTCAATGTTAATAGTTGAGTTAATAAATATTATTGTTAAAAAAATAAGTGAAGAAAATTTAGAAAAATATTTAAAAATACCTTATGAGATAGTTGAAAGGCTAACTCACAAATCACAGAAGTTTTCAGAAGTAAGTTCAAATGAAAAAGAATGAAGCTATTTTAATTAATAGTTTCATTCTTTTTTTACTATTATTCAGAAGGATACCTGAAATTTCCTTAAATTATTTGTGAATTAGTAATATAAAAGTTAAGTTTACGTATAATTAAATATAAATTTTTAACCATAGAGTTAAATATTTTGAAAGGAGGATAGTATGTCTGTTTTATGTACCTACTGTAATGAGTTTAGCATTGATAATGAGTTTTGTAGTAAATGTGGAAAGAAAATAAAAAGAGACATAGGTAAATGGAAGATAAGTATAGATAATAAATTATTAATAGATACTACATTGAAACAAGACGATATTATTAATTGCGACAACAAATATATTGAAAGTCCTTTATATATTGACTCTGGTAAGGCATATTTTAATTACAATAAAGAGATGACTTTATTAGAATATATTAAAGAAAAAGATATAAACTTTAAAATCATTGACTTTGTAATAAATAGAGTAGGAGATATTATTAAATCAATAAATAGAAAGAAAAAGATTTTAGGCTCTATAGATTTAGATCAATTATGGATAAGTGATGAGAATATAGAAACTTTGCATTTAAAGCAAATAAGACCGTATATAACCAAAGGTGCAGATAATTCAAAATATAAAGCTGGAAGAATCTCTTCAACAGAAGTCTTATATGGTAATAGTAAAAATATTACTTACTCTTCAGATGTATATATTATTGGAAGACTTCTTTTGGTTTTGGCGTTAAAAGGAAAAGTGATTGAAAATAGGTCACATGAAACCTACTTAGCATATTTTATAACTGCTTTTAATGAAGAAATACCTGTAGAGCTTCATGAATGGATTTATAAAACTACAACATTATTTCCAGAAGATAGATATAAAAATGTTGAAGAAGCACTAATTATTTTTGAAGAAATTTGTAAAAATAAAAAACAGAATTTTGAAGATATAAGTTTTAAATATTCTTATTCATCAGATATGGGGAATTATAAAAAGTCTAAAGTAGAAAATAAGGATGATAATTTAAAAGAACGAGCTAATGAAGATAGTTATGTTGTTTTAGAAGATGCTGAAAATCATAAAATATTTGCTATGGTGTCTGATGGAATTTCAACAACAAATTATGGATCAGGATATGAGGCGGCTAACATAGTAAAAGATACTTCTATTGAAATTTGGAAAGAAAAATATGAGAATTTACAAACTTTAAGTGATGTAAAGTCATTTTTTCTTTCAATTATAAATAATAGTAATATTAAGATAAACAATTCAATTGTTAGGAATAGCGATAAGGAATTGTGGGGTACAGTTATGGGGGCTACCTTTGTAGGAGTAATTATTATAGAAAACATAATGTACTTTACATCATTAGGTGACAGTAAAATATATTTGTTTAACAAAAACAAAGGGCTAAACCTATTAAACTATGAAGAAAATTACGGAACAGAGCTTTTAAAGAATGGTTATAGCTGGGGAGAATGCAGTAATGTTGATGGATTTAAAGCTTTAACTAATTGTATTGGAGGCAATGACATAAATATAGAAGCAAAAATAGTTAAAGATGATGACTTAAATATTAAGAAAATAACATTAGAAGATAAAGACATAGTATTAATATGCTCTGATGGTGTTACAGATTATATTAGTCCATTAGGATATGGTAGTAATTTGTGGAATATTGATAAAAAAATAAAGGAGCATATAGTAGCTAAAGATAATATGGAAAGTGTATTAGATATTCCGTCTAATTTAACACAAGCAGCAAATGATAATGGTGGTGGAGATAATATCACAAGTATATTGATAGAAGTAAATATGAATTAATTGAAGGAGGAGTAAAATGGCTGGAGAATTAGTATTAGAAACTAAGATAAGCGATCCTTATATACTTTGTGATGATAAAGAGCATGTAGTAAAGGCTTGTTTATCAGTTTATGCAAGTGACGAAGTAAAAGAAAGGCTTGAAGGGGAAAAACAAATTAATAATGGTGTTGACCTATGTCTTCTTATCGATGTTAGTGGATCAATGTTTAAAATAGTTGGAGGTGAAACTACTCCTACAGGAAAGAAGCAAATAATTGATGGAGTTAAATATAATATAGTTACTGGAGGCACTACAAAGCTTGATATAGCACTAGAAGCAGTAAATAAGGTTGTTGAGCTTTTAAGACCAACAGATAATGTTACAGTAATAGCGTATGATGATACTCCACATATAATAGTACAAAACTTACCAGGGTCTGATAAAGAAAGAATAACTGAAGCTTTAGAAAAATGCAAAGATTATAGTGGAAATACAAATATATCTGAAGCTCTAAAGTTAGGTAGACTTATATTAAATAACAATAATAATGGAAAGATAAAAAAAATGATATTTATGACTGATGGTGTACCTTATGGAGATACTGAAGAAGCTGGTATAAGACAAGCTAAACTAATAGCTGAAACTGGTATATCAATAGATTGCTTAGGTTTTGGAGGAAGTGATGTAAACTTTGCATTTTTAGAAAAGCTAGCTAAGCCATCAAATGGTAGAACAGAACTTATAAATGAACCAGAAGAAGCTAGGGATATGTTTACAGAACTATTTGAAAATTCTACAGAGGTTATAATTACTAATGCTAAATTAGAATTAACATTCCCTAAATATGTTAGAGTAACAGAACATTATAAGGGAACTCCTGAGGTGGCATATTTAGGAAAAGTTATTCTTGATAAAGAAAGAAAAGCTACTGTAAATTTAGTTAATATAGAAAGAAATCAAGAATACAAATTCTATTTTTTAATGACTATACCAGGAAGAAGTAGCGGTGATTCATCTTTAGAAATAATGAGTGCTAAGCTTGAATATTATATACCTAAGCTTTATGGAAATAGAAATTTCTTTATAGTGAGAAATGTAAGTGTGGATGTAGGAGATAATACAAGTTTAGTAGAAAAAGATGGTGAAGTAGAAAGAGGCTATTATGAAGCTGAAATTAAAAAGCTAGAAGATGAAGCAAATATTGCAAGAGAAAGAAATGATTATAATACAGCGATAAAAAGATATGAATGGATAATAAATAGATATGAAGAGCTAGGAAATGCATTAGCTGTAAATCAGTATAGAGCTTTAATAGACGAATTCAGAGAGAATGGCACAATATCTATTCAAGCTATAAATAATGCGGGGAAAACTAGTACAAGACCAGTAAACTCTGCGACAACTACTATAAAAATAGATTTTCCTACAAATGCAACATTAAGACGTAGGAGAAATAGATAGGAGGGTAATATGAGAAAGAAAGTATGTCCAAGGCCTCAATGTGCAAAGGAATATTTAGAAGGTGAAGGATTTGATGATCTTACTGTATGTAAGCTTTGTGGAGCTCCTTTAGAAGATGTATTTGTAGATGATTATGACATAGAGGAACAAAGCGATGAATTTGAAGAAAATACTGACTATGAAACTGAGGACGTTATATGTGAAGATGATATGAGTTATGAAGAAGATATTGTAGACGATAATGATATAGAAGATACTGAAGAAACCTTTGAAGATAGAAATTGTTTTATAGATATAGACATTGTTGATGATAAACTTAAAAGCGAAGTAATACTTGCTGAAGAGGATGTTGATTCAGATGAAAATGATGATGAAAATATTGAAGAGAATGAAGCAGAGGATATAGTTATTACTGAAGCTAATGAAGAAGACGAAGAGGAAGAAGATGAACTCGAAAATACTGAAGAAGTAAACCCTTATGAAAATATAAAAGGTAATAATCTTATTCTTTATAAAGATAATGAAATCTTTAAAGTTTATGAATTAAAATATGATGAAACAATAATCGGAAGAAATAGCTCTGAATTTACACCTGATATTGATTTACAAGAAGTAGATAATGAAAATGCAATTAGTAGAAAGCATTTGCTTGTATATAAAGAGGACGATAAATATTATGTAAGAAATCTTTCTAAAAAGTGCTCAGTTCATATTAAAAGATATGATGAAGATGAGCCTAAGGTGTTATCTTTTAATGAATCTGTAGTTATAGAAGATGGAGATTTTATAGTTTTAAGTGGAAAATTTATTTTAGAAGCTTACTTTAACGAAGTGGAGGAATAAAATGATGTGGACCACAAAAAGCTCTAAGATACCTAACATTCAAATTTTTGTAAATGAGAACGGTGAAGAGGTGGTTTCTCCTATTAAAATAGGCGGAAGATATACAGTATATGATATCTTATCTGTCTCAGGAGGATTTGGAGTAATTCTAAAAGCTAAAGACACAAGACTTGGAGATAGAACTGTATTAGTTAAAGCAAGAAGATATGATAAAGAAAATGGATTGTTTTCATATGAAAAAGATAGAAGCAGAATTGATAGAATCGAGAAAATAAGAAAAGTAACTAGATTTGAATATAATTGCTTAATTGATTTTAAAACCTTAGGAGAAGGCAGGATACCAAACGTAAATGATATAGTTGAGGATTTTTGCCCAAGCATTTATGGTCCACATTTATCTACAGATGGAAAAGTATTTGTTTGTACTGACTACGTTGCATACAATGAACCTTATATAATTATGCAGATGATAAATGGTATTAATCTCGGTGAGTATTTAAAATCAGGTATAAGGAATATTATGCTTTCTAGAAATTATAAGTTTTATAAAAGCTGGGAGAGGGATGTATTACAATACTCCCTCCAACTAGCTACAATATTAGGTGGTTTTCATAAAAAAGATAAAGAAAATTATAATAGGTATTATATTTATCAAGATTTAAAACCTGAAAATATAATTATTACTGATGATTTATTCCTTACACTTTTAGATTTTGGCGCTATGACCATGGTTATTGAAGATAATCAAGGTAATGCTAGGAGTAATATTGAAGGATGTGGATCAGCAGGAGTTGGTACATGGGGATATAAAGCTCCAGAAATGAATAATCCATCTAAGCTTGCTAAACTTGATAGAAGGGTAGATATCTATTCTTTAGGGGCGACTATGTATCATATGTTAACCGGTGAAAATTTATCGTTAACGCTTAAAGATGAATATGGAAGAATTCCTGTAGATAATCTTAAAAAGTTTAGCTGTACTGAGTATACATACAATATAGTTAAAAAGTGTACAGAGTATAATGCTAATGAAAGATATAATGATATGATAGAAGTCAAAAATGATATTTATAAATCATTTATGTCTATAAGAGGATAAAATAATCATGTTTTAAGGGAGGGGAAAATGAGGTACAGATTTGGGAGCAAAGGAGAAATTTTTATAAACTCAACAAATTGTAATTTACAGAATAGATGGGTAGTGATTTCTCCAAGTAAAATGGAAGAAATATGTACTGGCAATTGGAGATGGTTTTACTCTATATGCAATAGAAAAGATGAAAGAACAAACCTTTCTTTAGGATATGATGACAATATATGCAAACCAGTAATAATTAAAACTGTTGAGTATAGGTCAAATGATTTAAAAGATGAAATAAGTATTAGAAAAAGAAGAAGTGTATTAATTGAACAAATAAATATACTTAATGATTTAGCATCACCTCTATTACCAGAACCTTTAGATTGGTTTTATGTTAAGAATACTTACGATAAAAATATGAGTGAAAATATGAGAAATGAAGAGCCGATACTTGTATTAGACTTTGAACAAGCTTCAACTTTAACAGATGAAATTAATAAGCATAGCTTTAGATATAGAAATTACAATGGAGTAGCTACAACTAAAATAGATTCTTCTAAAATAGCTCGATTAGGGCTTTCAATACTTTATTTTTTAAAGTTATTAAAAGATAAAAATTATGCATACTTAGCATTAAGCCCAGAGCATATTTTACTATTAAAAGATTATGTACCTAGGTTTGTTGGGCTAGGTAGGATTTGCAAAATGAAAAATGGTCACCTTGATTCAAATCATATTAATTTCGGACGTACATTATTAGGTTATTCAGCTCCAGAGCTTAATGATATAAATAATAATTGGGGAGAGTTTGCATCATCAGAAGAAGTAGGCGCATTTTCACTAGGTGTTATTTTACATCAAATAATAATTGAATCTGATAGTTTTAAAGAAGGTACATTAAAGAATGGGTCTTTTATTTATCCTAATGGAGTAACTGATAGTATTATAAAAAAGCAAAGTAACGGAAAGGTGTTACATAGATTAATATCTGGATTATGTGATCATGACGTTAGTACTAGATTAGTAGATTATGATTATATCGAGGAAATTTTAAAGAGTATAGATTTAGGTGAAGGAAAAGAAATCATCAATAAAAATGGAGTGATTAAAGAGTATAATACAGAATTAGCTACAGGTAAAATAATAGATAGTAATGGAAAAGAATTTAAATTCTATAAAAATGCTGTAGACAAAAATCTTGTAAGTAAATTGGAGCCTGGAAGAACAGTTATATTTTCAAGAGTTGAACATGATGATTTAACATATATATCAGAAATTAAAGATACTATAAGTGTATCTTCTTTCAAACGTATAACACAAATCGATGATAATGAGATAGTATCAAATAATGTATCTAAAAATACTTATCCTAATAAGCCTAAAAAAGATGGATGGTGTTTTATATCAACAGCAGCATACGGAACTACTGTTGCTCCTAAATTAGACTTGCTTAGATGGTATAGAGATAATGTTCTTATAAAAAATAAGATTGGAAAAGCCTCATTAGAGTTTTATTTCAGATATAGTCCAAAGATAGCTAATAAGCTAAGAGGGATGAAGGTACGTAAATATATAGTAAAAACTATAATTGACCTTGAAGCAAAGCTTATTAAAATTATTCAAAGATTATCGAATAAGAATATGTTGTATTATATTTTTTCAGTATTAATTTTTATAATTTATCTTTTTGTATTTCTTTTAGCTTATATATTTGTTCTTCCAGAAAGGATTCTTAATATTACCACAACAACCTCTAACGGAGAAAATGAATAAAAGTTAAAAATATATTGAAAAACATTAAATTTTTTCAATATTGAATCATATAGTAAAAGGAATAGAACTTTTGTTAAAACGTGGGGGATAAGAAAATGAGTAATTCAAACTTTAGTAGAAATATAGGAATTTTGATGAGTTTAATAATAATAGCTTTAGGTCTTCTATACATGTGTAGTACTTTTGGATCTAAAGCTTATTTTACGTTAAGTTCTTATTTAGTAATACTATTATTATATATAGTAATCAAGAAGGTTATTTCTTTTTCTTATAAATCTAGAGATTATGATTTGTTGCAGTATTCTGTATCAGTAGTGATAGTAGTGGAAGGGGAAGATTCAGAAGCTTTAGTTAGACTAGTTAAAAATTTGCTAAATCAAGACTATCCATTAAAAGAGATATTAATCATAAATATAAATAGTAAAAATTTAAATATATATTATATGGCTAAAAAGATACGTAAACAAATTGAGCTATTTAAAGAAAGTGGAATAAAAGGTGAAATTGATTTAGGTGATATAAAGAGTTGCCCTGAAATTATAATTAAAAAAACATCTAGAAATGAAGACAAAAGTAGTGCAGAAACATGGGGATTTACTAGAAGCACTGGAGATATAGTATTAATATGTAACACTAATAGTATTATTGATAATGATGGAATAAAGGAATTAATTAAGTCTGTTGAAGATTCATTTGCTTCTTAGGTAAAAAGGTTTTAGAAGTGTTATATAAGTGCAACTTCTTTAAGCATATATGCTTTTTATATAGAAAATAAAGCTCTGAATAAAGAGCTTATTTTTTTATAAGTAATTTTGAAAGTTTAATTCAGTAACAGCCATTTACTTTAAAAGAATAATGATAAAATAGGATATTTAATATAGTAGTATATTTGGAAAATAAATCTTTGATGTAATAAATATTATAGCGACTAAACAAATTAAAAAAATACATATTATAAGTTAATAATATAACAAAAAATATGTATTGAATATACAAGAGTTGGAATATATTACTATAATGATTGTGATAAAATTCGACATAGGTTTTAAGCTGTTTATTATATAATTATATTGTAAAAACAGTACGAAAGGTGATGGGGGAAATGGAAAGAGCTGAAGTATTAAGAAAATTGGCTGATGAGGCGGTAAATTTAATAAAGGAATTTAGAGAAGAAGCGTGTGTTTTAGGAGAAAACCCACTTTGTGATGTTTTAGTTAATGAATCAAATGATATAGTAATTTTTGAAAATGGAATAAAGGAACCTATAGAATATAGCTTAAGTGAAATAAGTTATATTTTTGAAGATGATATTGAGGGATTTAACAATTGTGGTAGTAACTTTAATGAAGGTATAGAATTAGCATTAAGAGAAGCAAGATTGGAATATGATAAGTTAAATAAAGAAGAATTTTCAAATTACATAGGTAGAATTATATACGCTCAATTCAGATGTGAAGAAATTTATAATAGTTTATTAGAAATAGAAAGCATAACAAGAAGTTTATAATAGATAGAAAAAGAAGTGCAGCTCTTATTTAGCTGGCACTTCTTTTATTTTAATATTTTTTGGTAATGATGTTTTGAATTCCTTTATTAGAGATTTAGGATCTTCTGTTTTTATTTTTATTGTGTGAAGAAAATCCTTTGTAGAAATTGAAAGTTCATACAAATTATCTTTATTTTCTGGCTTCAATAAAACATTTTTTATTTCACTAAACTCAACATAGAAATTTTTAATTATTAAAAAATTATCGAATATGTAGAACTTTGAACTTGATAATTTTATTAAAAAATAAACTAGTATATCTATTAAAATCATTGGTATTAGTAATAATACAAAAGTTTTGTTGAATAAGGAATATATACCAAATGCTATTGTAGCAATAACTAATACTATTGCAGCAAGATAAGTTGTATATGAGCTAACATTTAATACAACTTTTATTTTGTCCTTATTTTTTCTTACTTGTTTATAGTATGATGAAAATAAAATAGTAAAATAATATGTTGGAACACCTATAAAAAGAATAGTAAATAAAATTGATATAAAAGTATTCATCGATTTCTCCTTTAAAATTATATATTTATTAAAATCATAGCAAAGAGT
Organism: Clostridium sp. NSJ-49; assembly: GCF_014287725.1. Lineage (NCBI taxonomy): Bacteria > Bacillati > Bacillota > Clostridia > Eubacteriales > Clostridiaceae > Clostridium > Clostridium sp. NSJ-49. The sequence goes on from NZ_JACOOP010000011.1 coordinate 47,594, forward strand.
ATTTTACAATATTGTATAAAATTTATCAAATATTAAAAAATAGGAATATAAAGATTTATTCTCGATATTTGGACATATTTAGGTTAAATTGTAGCGTTATTTAAATATAATAAAAAACTATTTATAATTAAATAAAAAAAATAATAGAGGAAATAATATTTTTTAGGAGGTGTTTTGAATGGATGGAAACATAGAAATTTTAAATTTTATATACCAAAACTCTGAGATGGGTACTGAAACAATAAAACATCTTATTGATATTACTGAGAAATCTACAAATGAAGAATTTAAAAATATTTTGTACTCTCAATACAATGAATATAATAAAATATTTAAAGATTCTGAGAAGATGATAAAAGATAGAGGACATGACCCAAAAGATATTAATAAGTTTCAAAAAATCACAACATATATTATGATAAATATGAAAACTTTAACTGATAAAAGTCCATCACATCTTTCAGAAATGCTTATTCAAGGAAGCACCATGGGAGTAATTGATGCAACTAAGAGAATTAACCAATATGATGATGCAGATAAAGATGTTTTAGAATTAGCAAATAAATTGTTAGATTTTGAAAAAGATAATCAAGAAGAATGGAAAAAATTCTTATAATCATACATGGAACTATAGATACTAATAAATTAAATTTATTTAGTAGATATAGTTCTCTTTATTTATTCATATAAATTTATTAATAAGTAATAAATAAGTTGGATAATAAATGGAAAAAGATATATAATTTATAGATGGGTGATGATTGAATGTATGAGAATTTTGGAAAAATAATAGTAACAGTTGGATTAGATATAGTTATTTTACTTGTAATATATATCTTTCTTATATATGGAGATAAGAAGGATGTAGAGGAGACAGAATGGTTGACAAGTACTAAATTTGCACATAGAGGGTTGTATTCTAACGACCAAGTAATACCAGAAAATTCATTAGAAGCTTTTAATAACGCCATTAAAAACAATTATGGTATTGAATTAGATGTTGCTTTTACTAAGGATAAGAAAACAGTAGTATTTCATGATGATAACTTATTAAGGATGACAGGTTTAAATAAAAAAATAAGTGATTGCACATTAGAGGAACTACAAAACTTAACATTAGCTGATACAGAGTATAAAATTCCTACTTTTAGTGAGGTACTTAGTTTAGTAGATGGAAAAGTTCCTTTAATAATTGAAATAAAATCAAATAGTGATAGAGATGGTTTGTGTAAAGCTGTGGAAAACGAGCTTAAAAAATATAAAGGTAATTTTTGTATTGAATCTTTTGATCCTTTAATACTGAGCAGAATAAAAAAGAATATGCCAGAAGTAATAAGAGGACAACTTTCAATGAAGTTTCCTAAAGAAAATAAATCTCCGAAAACACTTAAAATAGTCCTAGAATACTTATTATTAAATTGTAAAAGTAGACCTCATTTTATAGCATATAATTGGATAGATTCAGATAATCTTTCTCTAAAAATTTTAAGAAAATTAGGAATTATAACTATTGCTTGGACTGTTAATTCTGAAAAGGCTTTGGAAGTAAGTAGTGAAAAGTTCGACACGATAATCTTTGAGCATTGTGAACCAATGAATTACTAAATTTTAAATATAAATTAGCTTAAATAAAAAGGACTAGATACAGTCCTTTATTTTTATATAAAATTTGGTTATAATAAAATGGGGAAATTTAACAGAAAATTTATTCTTGCTAAATGCAATAAATAAAAATAGGAGGATGAAAATGAATTTAGAAAAGAAGTTTGAAGAGGTTAAGGAGTATATTGGAGAAGTTGAATATCTAACACATGCAATGGTGTTAGTTGATTGGGATACAAGAACTAATATGCCTATAAAAGCAGGAGAATCAAGAAGTAAGGTATTAGAATATTTATCAGGTCAGTTATTTAATATGACTACATCACCAAAGGTTAAGACATTTATAGAAGAGTTAACGCCATATAAAAATGAGATGTCTTTAGTTCAAAGAAGAATTCTTGAAGAGCTTGAAAGAAATTATAATGAAATTATGAAAATACCTGAAGATAGATATGTGGCTTCTGTTGGAGCTACAAGTAGAGCTCAAATTGCATGGGAAAAGGCTAAAGAGGCAAATGATTATGAAAGCTTTAAACCATACCTTCAGAATGTTATTGATTTTTCTAGAGAATTTATTGGGTATTGGGGATACGAAGGTGATAAATATAATACATTATTAGATAAATATGAAAAAGGACTTACAGTTGAAAAGTTAGATAAAATATTTAGTGAGTTAAGAGATGGAATAGTAGAGATATTAGAAAACATCAAGAAAAGTGATAAGAAAATAAGTACAGATATACTAAATGGTAATTTCGATGTAAATAAGCAAAAGGAGTTATCATTGTGTGTACTTGAAAAAATGGGATTTGATTTAGAAGCAGGAAGATTAGATGTAAGTGTCCATCCATTCACAACAAATATGGGAAACAAGGATGTAAGATTAACTACTAATTATCATAAGGATAGATTTGCTTCAGCATTATTTAGTACAATTCACGAAGGTGGACATGGGATTTATGAACAAAATATTAGTGATGATTTAGAGAATACAGGATTAAACGCTGGGGTTTCAATGGCTATTCATGAATCACAATCAAGATTTTATGAGAATATAATAGGAAGAAGCAAAGAGTTCACTTCATATTTATTGAATTTATCTAGAAAATATTTTGAAGAATTTAAGGACGTTACTGCAGAAGAGTTTTATGAAGCAATGAATAAAGTAGAGCCTTCATTTATTAGAACAGAAGCTGATGAATTAACTTATTCACTTCATATAATTATTAGATATGAATTAGAAAAAGATTTGATAAATGGAAGAATAACATTAGATCAACTTCCAAGTGAATGGAACAAGAAGTATAAAGAATACTTAGGTGTTGAATCGACAAGCGATTCTGTTGGGGTTTTACAAGATGTTCATTGGTCTGCATCATTATTTGGATACTTTCCTAGCTATGCATTAGGTAATCTTTATGGAGCACAAATTTATTATACGCTTTTAAAAGAAGAACCTAAAATAATGGAAGACATTGCAGAGGGGAATCTTAATAATCTACATTCTTGGTTAAAAGAAAATATTCATAAATATGGAAGTATTTATTCGCCAGCTGAGATAATTAAAAGAGTAACTGGAGATGAGTTAAACCCACAATATTTCATTAAGTATTTAAAGGATAAGTATTATGAAATATACAATATTAAATAAATAATAAAAAAGCTCTATTAAACCATAAAATTGTAAAGCGGTTTAATAGAGCTTTTATTATCTTTTCTCAATTTGTTTTCTAGTTCTGAAAAGTACCTTTTTCAAAGCTTTCCAATTAAAAGGTATAAGTGGGTATAAATACTTTTCACCAGTTACTGTCTTAGTTGTAAATAGAATTATTAAATTAAATACTAATCCTGCTATAAATCCCCAAGCACCGAACAATCCAGTAGTTATAAGTAGGAGGATACGATTAAATTTTAATGCAAATCCTAGTTCAATGCTAGGTTGAACAAAACTAGTTAGCGCTACTATTGACATATAAAGGATAGTTTGAGGGGTAAACCATCCAGTTTGAACTGTATAATCACCTAAAATTAATCCACCTATAATTGAAAGTGAAGTACCTAGAGAGTTAGGAGTATTAAGTGATGCTAGTTTCAATCCATCTATAGCAATTTATGCTATAAGAAATTGTATGAATATTGGTATTATATAAGGGTCTTTCGGCAATAGAAAGCTTAATTTTCCAACTAACCACTGAGAATTATCTGTTAATAGCACATAAACTGGAGTTAAGAATATATTTACAAAAAGTACAAGATATCTTAACATTTTTAGATAATTTCCTGTAATTACAGGTAGATAATAATCATCGATAGATTGGAAAAAATCAAAAATACTGCCAGGCAATATTAGCGCAGAAGGTGTATTATCGATTAATATAACGATTTTACCTTCGATAATTTCAGCAGCTACTACATCAGGTCTTTCTGTATATCTTGCTTTAGGAAATGGATTTAATCGACTTTTAGGCATTAATACCTCAAGTAAACTTTCATCTCCTAAAGTTAAAGCTTTAATTTTTAAGCCTTCTATTAATTCTTTAACCTTATTTAATGTTTTTTTATCTACTTTACTTTCTAGATATCCGATTGCTACATCCGTTTGAGATATTTGACCTATAGTATGCATTTCAAATATAAACTTAGGATCTCTAATCCTTCTTCTGATTAAGGCAGTATTAAATACTATAGTTTCCACAAAACCATCATGAGAACCACGTAAAACCTTCTCTTTATCTGGCTCATCAACACCTCTAGAAGGATATGTTCTATAATCAAGAATAAGAGCTTCATTAAAGCTTTCACATAGCATAGCTGTTTGACCAGATAAAACAGCTTTAACGATGCTGTCTATATCAGTATCTGTAGAAGCTTCTATAGAGCTTAAAGCTTTTTCTATAAGCTCTTGGGCAGAAGATATACTTTTAAAGTCTTCTTTTTTAAGATTGTACATATCTCTTCTTACATATTCCATATTAGTATCTTTTACAAAGCCATCAAGATAATAACAATAGAATTTTGTGTTATGTACATCGATTATTCTTTCAAGAACATCAAATGTTTTTCCTACTTGTAATTCTTTTTGTAGTAGTTCAACATTTTTCTTAAAATTATTTGTTAATTTCATTTTTAGCTCCTTATCTATAAAAATAATACATTTAGTTTTAACTTTTTTTGAAGCTTATATACTAATTTTGTAGTAAAATAAATAGAAGATAATTTAAAGGTGAGGTGTTGTTACATATGACTAAAACAAATGCTATGAGAATTTTAGATAAAAATAAGATTAAATATGAAGTAATAGAATACGATATATCTGATGGAAAAATCGATGGAGTATCTGTTGCTGAAAAGACAAATCAAGATGTTAAAGAAGTGTATAAAACATTAGTAACACAGGGCAATACTAAAACGATTTATGTATTTGTTATACCAGTAAATGAAGAATTAAATCTTAAGAAAGCAGCAAAAGTATGTGGTGAAAAGAAAATAGATATGATACATGTAAATGATATTCTGAAACTAACAGGATATATTAGGGGTGGCTGTCCTACACTTTCAATTTAAACCAAAAAAATAACGAACAAAAGTCCGTTATTTGAATGAGAATTCAAATGTATCCTTTAAAGGATCATAAGTTACTTCTTTAAATATATTCATACAAGCAGCTCTTTTTTCTTCTACTGTCATATCATCATTAAATTTAGTAATGTTATAGAAAACAAAATCATGATTATTATTTATGCTTTCTAGTTCTTGCATTTCCAATGAAAGAATTTCACTCTTAACGTTAGATTTTTCTTTAACTAGGGATTCTATTTTATTAATAAATATAACAGAAGCTTCATTACTAAGTAGCGAAAGTTTATCAGTAAGATTATTAATATTTTTATCAATAGATTTAATTTTCTTTTCTAATGATGAAATTAGTTTTTTATTATCAATAGAATGTACATTGTATGCAGAATTAAAATTATTTATATCTTTTAGAGAGTAGATTAATTCTGAAATTCTAACTTCCAAATAATCTTTTTTGACTCTTTTAGTATTAGTACAAGTTTTTAATTTCCCTTTTAGCATATCCCTACACATATAATAATCTGTTGTAGATTCGTATATTTTTTCAGTACCATCTTTTTTATAATATTTAGTTTTGGTATTTTTAGTATGACCACAATAAGTCTTTCCGCAACATTTACAATGTAGAGTTTTGGTTAACCAATACTTTTCACTAAATCTATTACCTTCACGAGAAATATTCTCATCCATTTGTTTGTTAATAGCTACCCAAATTTCAGGATCAATCAATCCTGGAATATTACTAACTACAGCATATTTAGAATCTTTATCATTATAAGTTAAGTAAGAGGTTTTTAAGTTTTCTTCGCCTATTACAGTATAGCCTTTATGTTTTAAATATAAGCTAACACTTTCGGAACTTTTAACATAAATAGGTTTTCTGAATGCACTAGCTAATGTAGTGCCACTAAAAGTATGCTTATGCTTTTCTTTAGCGTAAGTAATTATTTCTGAATTTAAGGAGTTATGATATTTCATATTAAAAATATCAGTAATTAATTCCGCATTAGAAATTTCAAGACCACCATTCTCCCCATTAATAAATCCGGTAGGAGCACTACCACCAGTCCAACGACCCTTTTTAGCAATAGAAAGCATATTATCAGATACTCTTTGTTGAATATTACTTCTTTCCATTTCAGCAAATGAAGCAAGTAATGTTAACATCATTTTGCCCATTTGAGTATTTGGATCAAAACCTTCACTTACCGAAATAAGTTCTACATTTTTATCTTTAAACTTTTCTAATGTATTTAAAAAATCTAAAGTATTTCTTGCTATTCTATCAATCTTATAACAAATTACAATATCTAATTGGTTAAGCTCTATAAGTTTAAGCATTTTTTGAAAAGCTGGTCTATTAGTATTTCCACCACTAAAGCCTTCATCTTCAAAAATTTCAAACTTAGCGTTATTATATTTTCTCAATATATAGTCTTTACATAGATTAATTTGAGTTTCTATAGAAACAGAGCCTTCAACAAAAACAGATTTCCTACAATAAATTGCAACTCTAATTTAAATCACCTCATTTTATATATATTAATATTACTTTATTACTTTGCAATGCATTTAATATTATAAATAAAAAAGAGGATTAAACCTCTTTTTTATCTGATAGTCTTTTGCAAAGATTCAAAATCAAATCTAAATCTTGTTCGTTGTCAATTTGTGAGAGAATATTGATTAGGTTCTTTAATTTTGGATTATCACTTGCAGCTATATGGCCTATTAGAAAAGCGAATTCTTCCTCAGCAGATAGCTGCTTATACATTTCACCTTCTCCGGTAAGTAACCAATCTTTATTTATATTGAAAATTTCGCATAAATAGTTAAGGAAAATTGGCTTAGGTTCTACACGTCCGCTTTCAAAACTACTAATAACATCTCTACTAACACTAAGTTTATCACCAAACTTAGTTTGTGTAAGTTTTTCAGCTTTTCTTATTTCTTTAATTCTTTCAGATAAAAGCATTAAAACACCTCCTATAATAATAATACAACATTAAAATGTGGAAGTAAACACAAAAAAATAAAAAAGAAAAGAAGAAAAATGCTAAAATGTGTTGACAGAAACAAAAAGAGGTAATAAAATGTGGTTATAGAAACAATTATGAGAGGAGAAATGTTATGAGTAACACAAAGATGAATAAAATAAAAGAAATAGTAGGAGCCTGTGAAAAGATGAATGAAGCAGATTTAAGTTTCATTTTAGGCTATGCAACCGGAATAGCAATAAAATGTGAAAGCATAAAAGTAAAAAGTAATTAACTAAAGCGGGGATAGATATGTCAAAAAAGAAAAAAGAAAAAGAATATGATCCTAATCTTCCAAAGCCAAAGTTAGAGTGGAGGGATGGAAAACCATTTGTAACTGATGGCTGGATTATGGGGAGTAGAGTAATAATAAAAGAACAACCTTCTATAGAAACTATTAAATATGTAAATAAGTTATTTGCTGACCAAGCTAGGAAGATTAAAAATAAAACAGTTGTTTAAGAGGTATAGTTGAATAACCTTAAATTAATAAACTTAACATAAGAATAAATTAGTATAAGAAATATAGCTTTGTTATACATAGTTTTCTAATAAGTGGTAAAAAACTTATAAAATATTAATTTAAAAGGAGAATTGAGCTATATATACAGTGATATTAATACTTCCAAGTGATATGGAAACGTTATAGGAAAAGTTTGCAGATGTTATGGCTGATATAGTTGCTAGTAAATTAACGCATGATGAGTTAGGTGAATATATAAAGAGATTAGAAGAAGATTCTAGAGATGAGTTATAACAAAAGATGGACAGGCTGAATAGCCTTAAATTAAATAGATATACATAATGAAACTTATATAAAGGGGGAAGAGAATAAGTGGATATAAGTATTTATAGCAATGGTATTACCATTGAAGGAAATAGCTTAAAGAAGAGTACTAGAAGAAACTATGTGACATTAGAAAAAGATGGCCAGTTTATAGCACTTATAAATATAAAGGACTATAGGTTACTTTATGCAGGTGTTATGCCTAAGAAATGTAAATATTATAAGTTAATAAGAAAGGAGGACTTATGACTAGAGAAAAAGCATTAAAAATATTAAAGGAAGAGCAAAGAAGTTTTAAATGCCTTCAAGAAGTATCAAAAGACAAAGCTACTAGAGAGCATTTCAAAGAAAAAGTACAAGCTTATGAGTTTGCGATAAATCAATTAGAATTTTCACCACCTAAAGTTGTTATTAATGAATTTTTAGATAGTGAAAAGCTTTGGAGAATAAGAGTTAAAGTAGATGATGAACTTATACCAAATGAAAATATTGACTTTATAAGTGATAGAGACAGTAAAGAGAATGGCCAAGTATTTAGAAAAAAGAAAGGCTTTAAAAATATTATACAAAGATGGTTAAAGAAAGGAAGTAAGTGTAATGGATAAAAAAGAATTAAGAGAAAGAATAGTAGAGTTAATTAAAGCAAGCAAGACATTAGATGCATATGAGACAAAAAATGGAGACACAGAAGCGTTAGAGTATGCACTTAATTGTGTGGATTATTATGAGAAGGAATTAGCTAGTCAAGGATATGAAAAAGATAAGAATAAAGATGAGAAAGAAAGAGATGTTACTCAAATTATTAAAGAGAGCATATCAGAATTGAAGAAGAAAAGAGAGTCAGCACCAACTTCAGTAGAAAAGGTTGCTATAAGTAGAGAGATAAGAAAGAGTGTGGAGTTAATTCATAAGATAACAGTAGAGCGTACTTGGAGTGAATTAGAAGTTAAGAAAAGTACTAAAAAAATTGAAGAGTAAAAGTTATGAGTAGCAGCATACAAGAACAGTTACTAAAAGCGATAAATGATTATGGAATAAGTGACAGAAGAACTATTATGTTAAGTCAACAAAGAGATAAAGAGATAGCTGTAGAGCAAGAAAGGATATATAACCAATGGCTACAGAGCAGATTAGTAAAGAGACTAAATTAACATTAATGCAAAATAGTAATGCTATAAGGAAGAGTAAGAAGTGGGAAAAGAAATAAGGAGACTACTACTTATAAATAAGATATCAGAAGAACTAATGAGTAGAGAAAACTTAAACAAAAGAGATGCAGTATCTAAAGCTAAAGAAATGATTAAAGCAGGAAAAATCAATATAGAAAATGGACAAGTATATAATGATGCAACTGGAGATGTGTTTATTGATCTTTAGAAAAAAGGAAAAGGCATATCAATGATTAAGATATGCCTTTTCACAGAATGCGTAACTTGGGAATTGTGCTTATAAAAACTCAGTTCTATTAAATTATAAAGAAGAAAGTTTAACTATGTCAAGTGGTGAATATAAGAAAAAAGAACTCGCTTAATTTGGGTATTGTGTAAGCGAGTTCTCTAAAATAAATAAAAAGTGATTGATAATTAGAAATACACTAATATCAATAAAATTATATATTATCAATCAATAAAATGTCAAATTGTAACAAAAAAGCGAGACCATGCCTGACATATGTTTGGGGATAGCATGATCTCTGGAAAAAATATTAAAATAGAGCACTTGCAGAGGTGCTTTACAAGAAAATTATATATTGAAAATGAGAAAAAAGTCAAATTATGGCTTATTATTTTTTTATTTTTTTACAAAAATTTAACCTTTAAGACCCTTGTATTGAGTAATAAAATCTTACGTATTTTTAAATATAAATATAGAAAAGATGAGGACTAGAGATGAATAGAAAGAAGATAAGGAAACTATATGAAGATTATAGTTATGAAGAGATATATGATAAGCAAATAAAAAACTTAGAAGAGTTTGAAAACTTAAGAGTAGATAGAAATTATGTTTACATAGTAAAAACTATAACAAGTGGAAAGATTGTTGAAAAAGAAATATATCCAATATGGAAATGGAAGAGTAATAGTCCAAGGGGAGAGAAGAAAAAAACATCTAGTGAAAAGATTAAGAAGTTAAATAAAAATAATAAAGCTAAAAATACAGCTAGATTAGTAAATACAAATTTCACTGAAGAAGATTTATATATAACCTTATCATACAAAGGAAAAGCACCAACATTAGAGAGAGCTAAAAAAGATATGAGGAATTTTTTAGATAAGATTAAGCGTTGGTGGAAGAAGAATATGAAAGGTAAAGAGTTTAAATATCTTTATGTAATAGATTATGTAGATGATCCTGATAAAACTAAAAGAACTAGAATACATCATCATTTAATTATGAGTGGTATGGATATGGATGTAGTAAGAAGTAAATGGACTTTAGGAAGAAAAACAGTAGAGAGACTTCAAGCAGATGAAAAAGGGTTTGAAGGGGTAGCAACATATATGGCCAATCAAAGCAAAATAAATGTAAGTCATTCAAGAAATCTAAAGCAACCGACTATAACAAAGAGTAGAACCAATCTAAGTAATAGGAAGGCCGAAAAGTTTGCTGCAGATATTAATTGTCATAAAGAGTTCTTTGAAAATAAATATAGAGAACTATTTTTTATAGATTGTGAAGTATATAAGTCTGATGATTATCCAGGAGTATATATAAGAGCAAAAATGAGAAAGAAGGAGTGAGCTTAATTATGATTGATTACGATAGTTATATTACAGAAGAAGAGTATAAAATAGCTGAAGCCAACGGAATAGACAAGCGTACTTTAGAAGATAGAATAAGGAGACAGTCTTGGGATAAGAAAAGAGCTATAAGCCAGCCTAAAAGGGAAAGAGGAAAATATACAAAGTGGTATAAGATAGCTGAAAGTAATGGAATATCAAAAGGTACATTTATAGCTAGAGTAAATATAGGTGGTTGGGACTGTGAAAGGGCAGCAACAGAGCCTTTAAAAACTATTGAAGAAAAGGCAATTATTATGGCCAATAGAAGAAAAGTATATTCAGATGAAGTTTACGTTACTCTTGAAGCGAATGGAATATGTAGAAGTACTTTTGAAGCTAGACTACGTAGAGGCTGGCAAATAGAAAGAGCTATGACAGAAAAGATAGATATAAGACATAGCTGTCGAAAGGGGAGAAATTAAATGAGTGAAGCGCAAGAGCAAAGAGCATTATTTCAATGGGCAAGATTAGCAGAGCAAAAGTATCCAGAACTAAAGTTATTACATCATGTTCCTAATGGCGGAAAGAGAGATGCAAGAACTGCAGCAAACTTAAAGAAAGAAGGAGTTAAAGCAGGAGTTCCAGATATAGTATTACCAGTAGCAAGAGGTAATTATCATGGATTATATATAGAACTTAAAACTGAAAAAGGAACATTACAAAAATCACAAAAAGAATGGCTTAAGGCATTAGATGAAGAAGGATATGCAACTAAAGTTTGTCGTGGGTGGTTAGAAGCAAGAGAAGTTATAGAGAAGTATTTAGAAGGAGATAAGTAAGGTGATAGAAAAAGCTATCGAGAAAATAAAGCAAGAGATTAATAATCAAAAGAATAATTTATATGTTCAAGTAATTGGAGATTACTTACTGAAGCAAATAGAAATAAATAGAGATGCAGCAAAGAAAATATGCAGTGAAAGTAAAAGTATAGAAAAGAGTATTAAAGAAATAGAAAAAATAGCAAGGCAAGAAAGTAAGAGCAATACCTTAGTGCTATCAGATAATGGGATATATAAAATCATTAGAGATTACTACAACTTTGAAGCGGTTCAAGATAGATTTATAGGGTTGGAGCTAGAGGAAATATTCCAAGAGATAGATGGGGTAAGTAATAGCCAAACCAGTAAAACAGAAAAATTAAATATTGATATTAACGATTATATATAAGAAAGGGTAGTTTTATGAGTGAGATGGTAGTTAGAACACCAGAGATTATAGCAATAGAAATTAATAGTATAAAAGAGCAAACTAAAAATATTGTTCTTCACAATAGTATTGAAATAGGGAGAAAGCTAGTAGAAGCAAAAAGTTTATTACCTCATGGAGAGTGGGGGAAGTGGCTAGAAAAGTCAGTATCCTACAGCCAAAGAACAGCCAATGATTTAATGAGAATTTTTAATGAGTATGGCTCAAGTCAAATAACATTCTTAGGGGATAATTTAAACTCGCAAACGTATGCCAATTTAAGTTATAGTAATGCCTTAGCATTATTGGGATTACCATCAGATACAAGAGAAAAGTTTGTTGAAGATAATAATGTAGAGGATATGTCAGCAAGAGAATTAAAAAGAGCTATTGAAGAGTTAAAGAGAGCAGATAAAGAAAAGGAAAAGGCATTAAAAGAAAGAGATAAAGCTTTAGAACAAATAAGTTCTTTAGAAGAGACTAATAGAATACTTGAAGATACTTTTAATGAGGGAGCAGAGGAAAGAAATCTATTAGTAGAAAAAATAGCAGAATTAGAAAAAGAATTAGAGGATGTAAAATCAAGAAAAGTAGAATCAGAAGATATTGATTATATAGAAACTATGGAAGAGGTACAAGCTAAAATTGATAAAATACTTGAAGAAAAAGAAGAGTTAGAGAGAAAACTTAAAGCTACAGAGGATAAACAAAATGATAGTTCTGTAAAGTTTAAGATTTACTTCAAACAAGAGTTAGAAATATTCCAAAAGCTATTTGAGGAACTAGAAAATGTAAAGCAACAAGATGAAGAGGAATATTTAAAGCTAAAAAATGGATTAGAGAAATTCTTAAATTCAATGTTAGATAGATTAGTTTAGGGAGGTATAAGACAATGAAGAAATTAAAGAATTTAACATTAAGACAAAAGAAACTTTTAGAATCACAAGGACTAGAGCCGAATAATTATTTGCTAGAAAGGACTACAGCTGATGATTATGTATTCTATGAGAAAAGCACAGGAAAGTTAATACCTATTAGGAGGTAGTAGATTAATGTATCAAGGCAAATTTAAAATCTATGATGAGAAAGAAAAGAAGTTATTAAATGGGACAGGCTATAGCATAACGGGAGATGGAGAAGTACAGACATTTAATAAAGATGGAATACCAGAAGGAACAATAAATAATAGACATTTAAGGCCAATATTTTCTTCAGGAAAGAAAGATGTATCAGGAAGAGAAATATATGAGGGATTTATAGTAGATAGATTAGGGCAAATACCAGGAGATGAAGAAATAACAGGAATAGTTATTTTTACCGAGGGTGCTTGGTGGATAGAGAATAGGCAAGAGCAGAGAGCAGTACCATTATTTTCAGAAACTGCAATAGATAGAGTAATAGGAGATATCTACAGCAAAGGAGAGGCTATTAATGTTTAAAGATTTTGTAAAGACTTTATTTAGTAATAAATGTGGAAAGTGGTTTAAACATAAAATTGTTTATAAAAATGGATTTGGCTATAGATGCAAGTATTGCGATAAAACAAAGAAGAGGTGCAGAGAAAATGGATAATAAACTTAAAGGCTTTAAGAGATATGTGCATGATAAAAGTAAGATAAGTAGAAGAATAAAATTTTTGATGAAAGTGTCTAATAAGACAGAAGAAGATATAGTAAGAGAGATTAGAAGACGAGCATCAAATGAAGTTAAAAAGGTATGCATAATAGATATACATAGAATGTTAGAGATAACTTCAGGTTCAAGCCCTACATTTATAGAATCTCTTTTGATAGTACAAGCTCTTGGTAAAACTTTAGGAGATTTAACTTATCAAATAGGAGTATAGAAATGAGAGGTATGAATGAGTTAACAGTTAATGAAATTATAGAGTATTTAAATACAGAAAGCTTTGATAGTTTTATACCAGAACTTCTGAAGATAAGAATAAGAAATATATTTGAATTAACAAATGAAGAGGCAAATAGAGTTTATTACATATGGAAAGGTGAATATATGAAAACAAAAACAATAAATAGCTAACAATGCATATGCATTAATATAATTTCGTAACCAATAGAGACTTAAGCGGCAGGATTACAAATTGCTAAAGTTAAGTGGTTACAGTAGAGGGGAGAGGTGAAACTCTCCCTAGTAAAATAAGAGGTGATTAAGTTGAATAAAAGATTTAACAAACCGAAGCCTATTTTAAAAATAGATAAAGATAGCAATCAAATTATAAAAAGATATGAAAGCATAAAGGAAGTAGCAAGAGATAATTTAATAGAGCCTAATTGCATAAGAAGAGCTTTAGAAGGAATATACAAAACATCATGTGGATATAAGTGGTGTTATGAAAATAAATAACAATTTGAAATTATTGTGAACTAATTAAGAAAATTTGTTCTTTGAAAATTGAATAGTACGGTATTTGAAGCCATATGCAAATAATGGTATGATTAAATTATATTGTAAATGGTGAATTGGAAGTGAAAAGGAGATATTAAATGAGAGTATACAAAAATAAAGAAGAATTAAAAGGTGAAATTAAGAAAACGTATGAAAAATATATTTTAGAATTTGATAGCATTCCTGAAGATTTTAAGGATAAAAGATATGAAGAAGTGGGCAGAACTCCTGCCGAAAATCTTGCCTATCAAGTGGGGTGGACAACTTTAATTTTAAAGTGGGAAAATGATGAAAGATCAGGATTAGAAGTCAAAACACCAACTGAAATGTTTAAATGGAACCAGTTAGGTGAATTGTATCAATGGTTTACAGATACATATGCTCATTTATCTTTAAGGGAATTAAAAAATATGCTCGATAAAAATATTGATGATATTTACAAAATGATAGATGTTATGACTGAGGATGAATTATTTAAGCCTCATAAAAGGAAGTGGGCTGATGAGGCTACCAAAACAGCGATATGGGAAGTATATAAATTTATTCATGTAAATACAGTTGCACCATTTGGGACTTTTAGGACTAAGATAAGAAAGTGGAAGAAATTAGCATTATAAATCTGGATTTATACAGTAGATAAAATAAACATAAAATTAATAATATTAAATTAGTCAAAATATCGTATTATTTTAAATAAATATACGATATTTTTTTATGCGCAATTCAAAAATATTACAAAGTAAGCAGGAGGAATAAAAATGGATAATAAATTAGAAGTTAACAAATTAATATATCCCAATAATATTACAAATAATATTAACAAAATAAAAATACCAAAAATGTATAAAGTAAATTTTGATAAAGTAGAAAATGTACATCTGAAATTATTATTAAAAGCTTTGTATGAATCAATGAATATAAAAATACAAGAAGATTCAAGCTATTTTGATTTATTAAAAGATGTATTAGTAGAAGTTTAAAGGAGGTTTGCAAATGAAGTTTATAGACAAACATGGATTTATATTAACATTAAGCAATGAAACTGAATTGAGTGTAGATGAAGCTACAGAGTTAATTAACAAAATACCATCTAAATACTTAGAAATTGCTACAAATAAATACAAAAATAACGGTTTATTAAGTTTAAAAATGTTTGCAGAAGGTTCAAAGTTTTTACATTAAATAGTTCACAATTCAAAAATAGGGGGTACTTTTATGCCGAGACATATTCAAAATATAGAAAGTGTGATAATTACAGAAAGTGATTTAAAAGTCTTTAATAATAGACTTAATTCAGAAGTAGAACGTTTATTAAGAAAAGGACTTGAAGTGGCAACAGATAAATTTTTAAATTCTCGTGGATTTTATTCTGCAACACTTACTGGTTATAAAGTTATAAAAGAATGGTAATGAACTATTCAAAAATATAACTATTTAGAAAATAAAAGGGAGGAGAAGAACATGGAAAACTTAAACTATAGAAATTGTAATGAGGAATTAGCTATAAAAATAATAGGGAAATTAACGTTAGAAATGCCAGAGCTAGAAGTTAACTTACCTAAGCAATTAGAAATCAAAAGATATGTTGAAGAAATAATATATAACTACGAAGTTACATCTAAAGAAACAGCTTTAGTTACAAGTGATTTAGATAGTAAGATAAATTATTTCTTAGCTACAAAGAAGTTAGAAGGCTTATCAGCTGCAACATTAAAGAATTACACATATACATTAAGAAAATTAGAAAAATTCTTTAATAAGCCAGCTAGTACAATTTCAACTGGTGACATAAAAATGTTTATGTATTCAGAGGGTGAGACTAAAAGTCCATCAGGAATGAATACATTTATGACACCAATAAGACTTTTCTTTAAATTCTTACAAAATGAAGAGTTTATAGTTAAGGATCCATGTGCTTCTATAAAACCAGTAAAAGAGCCAAAGAGAGAAAAGAAACCACTTAATGAAGAACAAGTAGAAATGTTAAGAGACTGTATGTTATCTAAAAGAGATAGAGCAATATTAGAATTCTTTTTGAGTACTGGATGTAGAGTTGCTGAAGTAGGTAATGTAAAGATATCAGATATAGATTTTAACCACAGAACGCTTTTAGTTATAGGAAAAGGTAATAAAGAGCGTAGAGTGTATTTTACAGAAAGATGTAAAAGAGCAATATTAAATTATTTAAAAGATAGAAAAGATAATACAGAGTATTTATTTGTATCTAAGAAAGCACCATACAAGAAGTTAAATAATAGAGGATATCAAGTAATAGTTAAAAATATGCAAAGAATGGCTAATATTGAAATGAATATAACACCTCATACATTTAGACATACAATGGCTACAAATGCACTTAGAAGTGGAATGGCTCCTGAATGTATACAACAGATACTAGGACATAATGATGTTGGATTGACTTTGAGGGTGTATGCACGTGTAGCTCAAACAGAGGTTGAATATAGCTATAGAAAATTAGTATCATAGGACCAATAAAGGTTCAGATATAGCTGATTAAAAAATAATAATGAAAAGGAGTTAAGCAATGGGAGGATTAGGCACTAAAGATAATAGTAACCTAGAAGAGGTATTTAAAAATGTTAAAAAAGAAAAAGAGATTACTTTTGAAGAGAAATATAATCAAGAGCTACAGCAGTTCGATAATATATATAATGGACTTGAAGTGTTAACAGAAGAGGATATAACAGGAGCATTTAATTTGGCCAAGGAAAGTATACAAGCTTATAATAGGTGGTCATACATTAAATATGATATAAAAAAGGATTTAAAGAGAGGGCAATTAACAGCAACTAAAGAAAGACTTGAAGAGATGTGCACATATCTTAAGCACGTATATACATTTACTAAATCTATATGGCTTAAAGCAAGAGAAGATTTGAGAAATCAATAAATAAAGTTATTTAAATGTGCTTTTAAAAGCAAGAGTGGAGGAATTATGACTAAAGAAAAATTGAAGAGGTATAGAAGGTTATTATCAGAATTAGAATTGCTTAAAAGACAACTTGAAAAATTAGAACCTGAATTTGTTAGTGATTCAGTAAATGGTTCAGATTCAGAGTTTCCATATACTAATCACAAGATGCATGTAGAGGGGTATGATTTAAACAGTTATAAGAGGAAAGTATCAAGATTAAATAAAAGAATAATAAATAAGATGAATGAATTAGTAGAGGAGAAAGATAGTTTAATAGAGTTCATTTATAACTTAGAGGATTCAGAGGCAAGACAGATATTTATATATAGATACATTGACGGATTAGCTTGGAAAGAGATAGCAGCTAAAATGAATTATGGTACAAGTACTGTAAGACTAAAACATGATAATTTAATTAGAAATTTAAAAGATTAGCACCTATTAGCACTTTAAAAGTTATATAATTGTATTGTGAAAAATATAAAGTTCATTAAAAACAAGTAAATATGGCAAGAGTTAATTTAAAAACTAAATATTATTGCGCTATAAAAAGATGTTTAACTTATGTTGAGCATCTTTTTTGTTTAGAAGGAAGTGAGCAAATGAAAGTTATATGTGATAAGTGTAATAATGAATTTACCATAACTAAAGAAAAGATATTGAAGAAAAGTATAGATGATATTAAAGTTGAATATTTTAAGTGTTCTGAATGTGATGAAGTATATATAACAACTTGTATAGATAGTTATGTTGAAAGAGAACAGAGAAAGCTTAAGATCTTAGATGAGAAGATAGCTAATACAATTAATATACATGAAAGAGAAAGACTTATTATTAAATCTCAAAGGAAACTTAAACATTTGAAAGCTCAATCAGATAGGTTAAAGACTGAAGTTAAAAAGAAATGGACCCTTTAAAGCTAGAGAAGTGGATTAGAGAGTTAATTGAGCAGAGGGAACTTTGGAGATTTTATAAGTCTAAATACTGGGCAGGAAATAAAAATAATAAAGGATTAAAAAATGAGGTCCTTGAAGAACAGAAATATGAATGCCAAGAATGTTTAAAAGAAGGTAAGTTAACTAGAGCAGATACAGTTCATCATGTACAGTTTGTTAGAAAGCATCCAAGATTAGCTTTAAGTAAGTATTATACTTATAAAGGTGTTGAGTATCGCAATCTTATTGCAGTATGTGCAGCTTGTCATAATAAACTTCATCCAGAAAAACATAAGCCTAAGAAAGAAACCTTTATTAATGAGGAGCGTTGGTAAGTACCCCCTACCTCCCTATACCCTTTTTATTTTAGGGGGGACTGACACCGGCAAGGGGTTAAGGTAAACGGAGTTTTTTTATTGCGCGCATATGAGGGGGGTAGCATAGCAAAATAGGACAGTTTTTAAGGTAGTAAGGAGGTGGTTAAAATGAGCAATATAAGTAAAAGTAAAATACAGGTAAAAGCCGAAAAAGACTATATTTCAGGAATGACTTATGTTAAGTTAGCAGAAAAGTATAATGTGTCAATAAGTACCATAAAAACATGGCGAAAAAAATTCAATTGGACAAGGCCAAAAGAGGTCAAAACATCCAATTTGGGCATAAAAAAGGACAATTTTATGGCAAAAAATAGGGCAAAAAATGCCATAAAAAAAGTACCATCAAAAAGGGCAACTAATAAGATAAAAAAAGAAGTTCTTTTAACCTATGATAATACTACTTTAGAAGATTATGAAGCTATGAGGGAAGATTTATTAAATCAGCTTAAGAATAATGGGGTTAATGGACTATTTTATGATGATTTAGTTGATGTTTATATGAAGATGTACACAATAAAGAATAAGTTGATTTTGGATATAGAAGAGCGTGGGGTTGCTGTTGAATGGAGTAATGGTAAACAAACTAGCGTTAAAAGAAATGATAGTTTAGATGGATTACACAAAACAGTAGCGCAAATGCTGAATATATTAACTAAGCTTGGATTAGATATTCCTGAAAACAAAAATATAGGCTCTGGTAAGGGTGAAGATGATGAAGCATTATAGTAAATATATAAACCCTTACATGGAAAAAATATTAAACAATGAAATAGAGCATTGTGAACATCAAGAGGATATGATTAATAATATAGTCATTCCAGTACTTGAGCGAGATGATGTATATATTGATGAAAATAAAATTGAAGAAGGTTTATCACTACAGAAATACTTTCCATACAAGTTAATTGAATGGGAGGTATTTTTATTTGCACTAATAGTTGGGGTATTTAAATCAGATGGAGATATCTTTTTTAAAGAAGTAAGAATAATAGTAGGTCGAGGTAGTGGTAAAAATGGATTTATATCATTCTTATCATTCTATTTCTTAAGTCCTTATCATGGAATTAAAGGATATAATATTGATTTATTGGCCAATACAGAAAATCAAGCAAAAACAACATTTAATGATGTTTATGAAATAATAAAAGAACCAATTAATAAAAGTTATGAAAATGTATTAAAGAAAAATTTTCATGCTACTAAAACCGAAATTACAGGATTAAAAACCAAATCGGTATTAAGATTTAATACTTCAAGTAAAAGAGGTAAAGACAGTAAAAGAACTGGATGTGTTATATATGATGAAAAGCATGAGTATGAAGATACAACTAACGTTAATACATTAGCTTCAGGACTTGGTAAGGTATGGCATGGAAGAGAAATAACAATAACTACTAATGGTCATGTTAGAGGTGGCTTATTAGATAGAGAGTTAGAACAAAACAAAGATATATTAAAAGAATACAATCCATTAAATAGAACTTTAGTTTTTTGGTGCAGGATAGAAAGTGAAGACGAATGGGATAAACCAGATAAGTGGATTAAGGCTATTCCATCAATTAATGATTTTCCAAGTTTAAAAAGTACTATTGAAAAAGAAGTATTAGATATGCCTTATAAACTAGATTATTTTCCAGAGTTTATGGCAAAGAGAATGAATTATCCTGTAGGGAACAAAGATATTGAAGTAGCTACATGGGACGATATTCTTGCAACTAATCAAGAAATGACAAACCTTGAAGGCATGGAGTGTGTTGGTGGAGTTGACTTTGCTATGACCGATGATTTTGTGGGAGTATGCTTAGTGTTTAGAGCTAATGGTAAGTATTATGTTATTCAACATACTTTTGTATGTGCTAACTCAAAAGACTTAAAAGGAATTAAAGCTCCTTTGAGAGAGTGGGAAGAAAAAGGTGACTTAACCATAGTTGAAGATGTTGAAATTCCAGCTCATTTAGTAACAGATTGGTTTTTAAAAATGGGAACTAAATATAAAATTAAGAAAATAGGAATTGACCATTTTAGATTTTCATTTTTAAATAGTGAGTTTAAGAAAATAGGGTTTGATGCATACGAAAAGAAAAATATAAGAAGAATTAGACCTAGTGATATTATGATGATTGCTCCAATAATAAATTCGATATTTATCAATCATAACTTTGTATGGGGAGATGTGCCTATACTTAGATGGTTTACTAATAATACAAAAAAAATTCCCCAAAATGGAAATGTTATTTATGGGAAAATTGAAGAGAATTACAGAAAAAACGACGGATTTATGGCCCTTGTTAATGCTGTTATTCTTGCTCAAGAATTAAAAGAAAAGAAGAAGTCAAACTTTGAGAACTTTAGGGTAATAACATTTAATTAAGGAGGTGGTTAAAATTAATTTTATAGAGTTTGTAAAAGACTTTTTAAATCCTAAAACTAAGATTGGTGGAAAAAATATTGTAGAGGATATTGATATAGATTTAAGTAATATAAAATCACAAATTTACTTTAAAGAGTTAGCTCTTTATACTGCTATAAGTTATATAGCTAATGCAATATCTAAATGTGAAATAAAAACTTTTGTTAAAGGAAAAGAAGTTAAAGAAGAAGAGTATTTTGTATTAAACTATTCAGCTAACCTAAATGAAAACTCAAGTTTATTTTGGCATAAGGTTATAGAAAAAATATTCTATAGTTCAAAAGGAGAAGCTTTAGTTATAGTTGGTAGAGATAAAAAGCTTTATTGTGCTGATGATTACACTGTAGATGAACTTCCTATGTTAGGGAATAGATATAGAAATATAAGAATAGGTACTTTATCGTTAGATAGGAGTTATAGAATTGATGAAGTATTTTTGTTTAGACTTGAAAATATGCAAGTTAAAAAGATTATTGATGGACTACATGAAAATTATTCGGAGTTTTTAACTTGTGCTATAAAAAACTATAAGAAAAGTAATTCAAATAAATATAAATTAAACCTTGATGAAGTTGAGGCAGGAGATGAAAAGTTTAATAAAATTTTTGAGACTATCATAAAAGAACAGTTAAAGAGCTTTATTGAAAGTGAATTTTCTATTTATCCTGAATATTCAGGACAAAAATTAGAAGATATAACACCCAAAAATAGTTCAAAAGATGCTTCAGATATTTTAAGTATAAAGAAAGATATATTTGAAACGACAGCACAAGCTATAAAAATACCGCAATCATTAATGTTAGGAAATATAACTAATATGAAAGAGGTTATGAATACTTTCATTACCAATGTAATTGATCCTTATGCAAAGATGATTGAAAGAGAATTAACTAGAAAAGAAGGTTATCAGAGTTGGAAAGAAGGTAATTATGCTAAAGTTGATACTTCTAAGATAAATCATATAGATATTTTAGAGGTAGCAGAAAAGTTAGACAAGCTTATTTCTTCAGGTACAACTTGTATAGATGAAACAAGGGCATTAATTGATATGGAAGCTCTTAATACAGACTTTAGTAAAACACATTTCATAACTAAAAACTATGATACTATTGAAAATCGATTGAAAGGAGGTGAGAAAAATGAATAAACAATACTACTCGTTAGTTCAAGAAAATAATGAAGCTACTCTTAACATTTATGGAGATATAACATCATGGGAGTGGTATCCAGGAGATGTATCTAGTTATACATTATCAAAACAATTGGAGAACATAGAAGCTGATGTTATTCATGTGTATATAAATTCATATGGTGGAGAGGTAGCTGAAGGGTTAGCAATTTACAATTCATTAAAAAGGCATAAAGCTAAAATCATTACTCATGCAGATGGCTTTGCTTGCTCAATTGCTTCAGTTATATTTATGGCAGGAGATGAGCGTATAATGTCAACAGCTAGTTTGTTAATGATACATAATGCGTGGACTTTCGCGTGTGGAAATGCAAAAGAATTAAGGAAGCAGGCGGAGGATTTAGATGTTATAACTCAAGCTTCAGTTAATGCTTATATGGCAGAGATAAATATAAGTGAAGAGGAATTAAAACAGTTATTAGATGATGAGACTTGGTTAAGTCCTCAATCAGCTTTAGATATGAATTTCTGTACAAGTATTGTAAATGAAAAAGATACAGAAAAAGCTAGTCAAAGTGTAAGAAAATCATTATCTAAAATGATTTTAGAGCTTCAAAATGAAAAATCTAATAAGACACAAGATGTTAATCAACAGATTAATGAGTCAGAAGCTAATCAGCAATCAAACAATCAAAATGAAAATAATAATGATAATGAAAATGAGAAAGAACCACAACAAAATTTAATGGGTTCTTTTTTTAATGCAATTTTAAAATAGTAGGAGGAAAAATTTATGTTAAACATTAATAATTTACAACAAAAGGATGCAGTAGTAGCTTTACAGAAAGCTATGGCAGGAGGAACAGAGACTGAAATTCAACAAGCATGGGAAGGCTTCCATCAATCAATAGTAGATGTTGTTAAGCAAGATTTTGAAGAGGCTCATGGAAACCAAACTATTTTAGCTCAAAGAGGATATAGACAATTAACGCCGCAAGAAACAAATTACTATAACAAGTTAATTGAAGTAGGTAAGTCTCCTAATTATAAACAAGCTATGACTGGATTAATAGATATTATGCCAGAAACTATTATTGAGGATGTATATAAAGATTTAGTTGCAGATCATCCGCTTTTAAGCAAAATAAATTTTGTATCTGTAAAATATTTAACTAAGTGGATATTAAATGACCATACAGTTCAAACTGCAGTTTGGGGCGATATAAATTCAGCGATAACAGAAGAAATAACAAGTGCATTTAGAACTATAGAAGTTACTCAATGCAAGTTAAGTGCATTTGCTGTAATTGAAAAAGATATGTTAGATTTAGGACCAGTATTTTTAGATGGATATATAAGAATGTTCTTAAGAGAGGCTTTACTATGTGGATTAGAGCAAGGAATTGTAAATGGTGATGGAAATAAAAAGCCAATAGGGTTAACAAGAGACATACACGAAGGTGTATCAGTAAGTGGTGGTGTTTATCCTAAAAAGACTGCAATAAAAGTAACAAGTTTTTCACCAGTTGAGTATGGAAAATTACTTGTTAAATTAGTTAAGAATGAAAAAGAAAGAAATAGAAAGTTTGACAAGGTTCTTATGATTTGTAATCAATGTGATTATTTATCAAAGATTATGCCTGCAACAACTGTATTAAATGGAGCAGGAGCATATGTAAATAACTTATTCCCATTCCCAACAGAGGTTGTTATATCAAATGAGTTAGAAGATGGGGAAGCAGTACTATGTTTACCAGAAGAGTATTTTATGGGAATTGGTGGAGCTAAAGAAGGTGTAATTGAGTATTCAGATGAATTGAAGTTCCTAGAAGATAAAAGAGTATACAAGATAAAAATGTATGGTATGGGTAAAGCTTATGATGATACAGTATCTATATTATTAGATATATCTGATTTAGATCCTGCATATATAACAGTGAAGAATGAGACACAAGCTGCAGCGTTATCAGCAAGAAAGAGTAAGTAGTATGAAAAATATAGCTGATTTACTTCAAAAGGTAAAAGAAAAATTAAAAGTAACTTGGCAAGATGAATCAACAGATAAAAGAATTACAGAAATGATTGAAGATGCACAAGTAACTTTAAATCATAAATTAGGAGCGGAGATAGACTATTCTGCTCCTGGAATGGAACGTAATTTATTTCTTAACTATTGCCTATATGCATGGAACGACTGCGTAAATGAATTTGATAATAATTATAGAAATGAAATTTATCAAATTAGAAATAAGTATAAGGTGAAAAGATATGTTGAAAAGAAAGAAGAACTTTGATAGCTTCAATGATGGAATTATAGAGTTTGGGGACTATATAGAAAGTTATGATGAAAATAATAATGCTTGTGAAGAGAAGGAGTTTTCTATAAAGGGAAAGCTTCTTTTTTCTTATAAAACTATAAGAGAGCAAGATAGATTAAAGTATGATGATACAGGGGTAAAAGTATCTATAAAAATAAAAACATACTATCTACCTAATTTAAAATCATCTAATACAATTAGATTAAATAATACACTATATAGTATTGCCCATATAGATCCTGATAATTTTAAAGAAAAGATGTATATATATCTAACAGAATTAAAGAACGATATGAGTAAACACATATCAATTTACACCAAAATTGATGATAATAATCCTCTAACTGATGATAAATGGGATTTATTTAGAACCGTTTGGGGAGATATAGAAGCTATAAATACCGTAAAAACTCTTGAAGATACTAACAATGGTAAAGTAGAAAACAAACTTAAAAAGAAGTTTATTATAAGATATTTAAAAGAATTAGATGCAACGCTTAATAAACAAGTAACTGTTCAATACAAAATTAAATATAAAAACTACTATTACAATATTGTTGGTACAAATAATGTTGAAGAGAAAGACGAAATATTAGAGTTAGAGGCAGTGATTGAATAGTGGGATTAAATGTAGATTTTTCAAAGTTAAATAATAAAATTTCAAAACTTGCAAATAAAGCTAATCAAAAGAATATTGATAAAGCTTTAGATAAGGGAGATATAGTTTTGAAGAGAGCTATGCGTAATGAAGTTCCTAAAGATACTGGAGAGCTTAAAAGAAGCATAGGAGAAATTAATAGAAAAGGAAAAGGAACTAAAAGGACCAGTACAGTTGGTATTAATTCTGATGATAGAGAAGTTATTGAAAGAGGATATTATCAGGAACATGGAACTAAAAGAATTTCAGGTAAGAAGTGGATGAAAAGAGCTAGTAAAAATTCTAAAGATAAAGTTTTAGAAGTTATGGCTAAATCGCTTAAAGAGGATATGAAGGATAGTTAATATGTATAACAAAATAGTTGAAGTTCTACAGAAATTAAATATAGATATTGCTATTAACCAATATGAAGGCAATTCTGATGAATATATATTAGTTAGTATTTATAAAGATGAAGATAGTGACTTCTTTGATAATACTAATTTATCAGAAACTTATTATATTAATGTAGCATATTGGTTTAAAAGTAAAACCAATATAGACAAGTATAAAAAAATAAAATCTTTACTAAAAAAGCATGACTTCATATATGATGGAGGAAAAGAACTCAATGATAAGGAGTATATGGGAAGAAGTTTAGATTTTATATATGAAGAATATGAAATAGAAGGAGAATAAGAAAAATGGCAAAGAAAAAGAAAATATTAAGAGGATTATCTAATATACATTTTGCACCGCTTGTAGATGGAGAGTTTCAATCCCCAATACCAATACTATATGCTAAAAAGTGTGAGTGTAAGTTAAGCTATGAAGGTGAGCCAGAATGGGCAGATGATAGACTAGTTGAAAATGGATATGAATTTGCAGGAGGAGAAGGAACTTTAAGTGTATTAGCACTTACAGCAGAGGAACAATCAACATTGTTTGGAAATACTCTTGTTAAAGGTGGCCTTAAGGTTAACTCTGGAGATATATCTCCTGAAGGGGCTTTTTTATTTGAAAGAAAGAAGAAGAACAGTAATGAGAAAAGATTATATGTAATATATTCTTGTGTTTGCTCACCTTCAAATATATCGGCTGAAACAATAGAAGAAGGAAAGGGAGCAGGTTCAGTTGATGAAATAAACTTTGCTATAGGTCAATTATCAAATGGAGATATTTATCATTATGTAGATACTGATGATCCAACCATTCCAGAAGAAGCAAAAACAAATTGGTTTAAAACAGTACAAAAGCCACAAGAAAAAGAAGAGATGAGGGAAAGAAAGTAGCACCTCAAACAGAAAAAGCTACGGTAAAAAAATAGAGTTAAGAGAGATTGCTTATGCAGTCTCTTTTTTATTTATGGGTGATTTATGTATAGAGCAGTATTTGAAATAGATGGATATACCTTTTATGGAACATTAGATATGCATGTGTTAAAAATGGCACAAATGGAATTAGAGGAATGTGGCAAAGACTTAAAGATACATGAAATATTAAAAGGAATAGCAGAGTTTGATATGCATTGTATAAGTGCATTGTTATTACAATCGGTAATTAGATGTGGGGAGATTACGGAAAAAGAATTTTTATCAATTTATATAAGAGATAGAAACGAAGAGGAAATTGAAAGAAATTTTCTTAATATAACCGAATATTTTTCAAAGCTTATGAAAAGATGTATGCCGAAAAGTGATACCAATAGTGAAGAAGATGAATTTGAAGATGTTCTAGAGTTTAATGAAGAGGAAAAAGCTGACTGGGATTTTCCTTATATGGAGTTTTTATGGAGTAGTAAATTAAATAAAAATAATTTTTGGGAAGTAACACCTAAAAATTATTTTGAACAAATTGATATTTACAAAAAGCTAAACGAGGAACAAGAGGAAACAGAAGATGTAGAGTATCTATAGAAAAGAGAAGGGGGTGAGCGTGTGGGAAGTAAAGCTGATGTAATTGAAAAATTGGCAGTAGAACTTTCTCTTGAAGCTGATGACTTTAAAAAGAAGATAAGCTCAATAAATAGTATTATTAAAAATAGTGAAAAAGATTTTAAGTCAGCAGGCAAAGGAGTTAAGGATTTTGAGAATACCTTTAAAGGTCTTGATGCAAAAATTCAGAAAACCACAAAACAATTAGAATTGTATAATCTGAAATTATCCAAGCAAAAAGAAGAGTATGAAAAGAATAAAAAGATTGTTGAAGAACAAACTCAAAAACTTAACAAATTAGAAGAGACATTAGGTAAAAATTCTAAAGAGTGGCAAGAGCAAGCCAAACTAGTACAAAAGAATAGCCGAGACTTAAGTAAATTAGGTAGTGATATAAGGGATACTGAAGCCAATATAAATAAGCTTAGTAAAGAATTGAAAGAGGCTCAAGATAAGTTTGATAATTTAGGAAAGTCAACTAAGTCTACAGAGGAAAAACTAAAAAGTATAGATGATAATGCTAAATTAACAGAGTCAACATTTAATAAGTTAGGTTCAGAGTTAGATCAATCAGGAAACTATTTTAAAAAGATAGGTAATGAAATAAATCAATTAACATTTAAAGTTGATACAGCAGTTCAAAAGACAATAGTTTATGAGGAAGCTATAAATAAAACTAATTCTATATTAAGCAAAAATAGAGATGAACATAATAAACTTGGTAAAGAAATTAAAGAAGCAGAAAATAAGTTAAGCCAAGCTAAAAGTGAATTTGGTGAAAATTCTGATGAAGCTAAGAAATTAAAGCAAGGATTATTAGAGTTAAAAGACCAGTATATGGCATTGGAAAAAGAAATTGATGATAATAAAAAATCTTTAGATGGATACCAAACAGAACTTAATAATGCTCAAGTGGAAGTTAAAGAGTTAACCAAAGAACTTAAAAATATGCCTTTTGATAAGATTGGTGGAGATTTAAAAGAGTTTGGAGAAAAAACAAAGAGTATAGGACAAGGGCTTACAGCAGGAGTAACAGTGCCTATAACTGGAGCTGGAATAGCAGCAATAGTAGCAGGAACAAACTTTGGAACTGCTATGAGTAATCTACAGGCTACAGCAGGTATAAGCGATAAAACATCTGACTCTTTTAAAGCTTTAGAACAAAAAGCTTTAGAAATGGGAAGTAGTACATCGTTTAGTGCTTCTGAAGCAGCGGAAGGACTAACATTTTTAAGTTTGGCTGGATGGGATGTTGAAACATCAATTGCTAGAATTGAACCAGTATTAAGAGCAGCAGAAGCGGGAGGGATGGATTTAGGCTTAGCAGCTGATTTAATTACTGACTCGATGAGTGCTGCAGGTATTGCTTCAGAAGAGTTTGCTAAATATTTAGATGTGTCAGCAAAAGCACAAACAAAGTCTAACCAAACAATGCAACATTTTTATGAGGCCAACATAGTTGCAGGTGGATCATTTAAAATGCTTAATATACCTATGGAAAAATCGGGGGCTTTACTTGGGGTTTTAGCTAATAGAGGTATTAAAGGAAGCGAAGCAGGAAAGGCTTTGAGTTCTGTATTTGCCAATTTAGTTACAGAAACAGGACAAGCAGGAAAAGCATTAAGTTCTATGAATATCTCTTTGTTTGATGGTGAAGGTAAACAAAGGGATATGGTAGAAGTTTTAAAGGAGTTAAGAAGTAAGCTTATTAATACTGCTGATGGTACATCAGAGTTAACTGAAGAACAACAAGCACAATATGCAGCTATGATTGGGGGGAAAACCCAATTCGATACATTAATGGCTTTATTAGATGGGCTTGGTGGCGAATACGATGATTTAGTTGTACACCTAGAAAATTCAAATGGTTCATTGGGTGAAATGGCTAGAATTATGAAGGATAATTTAGGTGGAGAAGTAGAGTCGATGAAATCAGCTCTTGAAGGTGCATTGATACGAGCCTTTGTTGCACTAGAACCAGTTATATCTAAGGTGGTTGAATTAATAACTGAAGCAGCTAATTGGTTCAGTAGCTTAGATGAAGAACAACAAAAGAATATAGTAACTATATTGGCGGTAGTTGCAGCAATTGGACCATTGCTTACAGGAATAGGTCAATTGATTATAGTTGGTGGTAATGCAGTAACTTTATTAGGTGGGCTATCATCAGGGACAGGTATGTTAAGCAAGGCGGTAGGAGTATTATCTGGACCAGTAGGTATAGGATTATTAATAGCAGCTTTAGTAGCTTTGATGGCTTGGTTGGGAGATAGCGAAAGTTCTTTATTAATGCTTCAAGAAAAATTTGGGGGATTAGGATTTGTTATTGGTGGTGTATGTGAATTTATATCTGGAATAGTTCAACTTACATTTGGGAACTTAGGTATAGCTATAATGGGAATTTGCGATATGATTGCGGCTGTAGCAGATGGTCCTGGAGGCTTAACTGTAAATGAAGCGTGGAGTAAAATGACCAATAAAATGACCTTAAATACCGAAGAGGCTATGGGCAAGATAGCATTAACCACCTCAAGAGGTATGTCTCAAATGTTGAATTCAACTGAAGAAAGCTTAACACAACTTACAACTATAATGGATGCAACATTAGGAGTAGTTCCTGGAATAGTAGAAGGTAATTATAGCGAAGCAGGAAGAGTTTTAGGCAATCAATTGGCTTCTATGGATACTAATCAACTTACTATTCTTCAAGGGATGAATGACACGACTAAAATGATGTTCCAAGGAATTAGAGAAGGAATGACAGTTGATGAAGCAGCTAACCAAGTAGAGTGGAATTTAAAGCAAATGAGCAAAGCTGGTAAGATAAACGGAGACAGTATGTCAAAGGATATAACATCAGCTATGGACCAATTAAATAAGCAACTTTCTACTAAAACCAGTGATGCATCTAAAGAAGCAACGAAGAATATTGATACTGCTGAAAAAGGTATTACAAACTCATCAAATACAATGCAAAAAAATGCCTCGAATTCTGCTAATACAATGAAAAGAAATGTTACTAATGCTACGTCTCAAATGGCTAATCAATCAATTAGGGATTGGGATAGATTGAGAAATGCTTATAGTACGCCTATATATGGAAGTGTATCTGTAACAAGAAATGTTAGAGAAACGACCTCAAGAAGCAGAATAATAGAAGATAATTCAGAGTTAAGGAATACACCAAGAGTAATGGCTTTATCGTATGATTTTAATGTTCCTAATATGAATGATTATATTACTGTAGGTACTTACTATAATTCAAAAAGCAGAGAAAGTAATTTATTAAAAGCAAGTGATAAATCATTAGACATTAAAGAGATAATTAGAAAAATAATTAGCATAACCAATACAACATCTAAGAATGATATAAAGGTTATGTTAAATATAGAGAACTTTAATGGAACAGATAAAGAGGAACTATTGAAGTTAGGAAATAAATTAGCAGAGTTAATAGATTTAAAACTTAATGAAATTTCTGAAAAGAAAAATAAAAGGTTAGGAGGTGTTAAACTTGGCCTTTAGCATTATCTATAACAATATACCGCTACCTAATTTTATTCATGTAAAAAATGTAACGACTCAATTATTACCAACTAAAAATAAACGTATAAATGAAAAAATAATAAAAGTTGATTTTTTTATTAGAAAAAATGGATTAATTGACAAACATACAGAAATGGAGTTTATATGTTGGCTTAAAGGTAGCCAAGAAGAGTATAGTAAGCTAACTCTTCCTAATAATTATTCTAGTTATGTATTGGCAAAAGTTAATAATATAATTGACATTGATGGAACATTTAAAAAAGGTGGAGGAGCAATAGAATTTCTTTGTATAGGTAATAGAATAGAAGAGGAAATAAATTCAATAAGCTTGAATAGTAACAACATAATTTATTATTCTGGAACTGCCGAAGTTAAACCAAAGGTAAAAATAAAAGTCTTATCACAAGTTAATGAGATTAAGATAAGTATACAAAATATTAAGTATAATAACTTTATAAAGCTTGTAGGTAACTTTAATCAAAATGATAACATAGAAATAGATATGTCAAGGAATAAGATAACTAAAAATGGTATTGTAGATTTAACTATAATGACATTAGATAGTTATTTTCATAGATTATATCCAGGAGAAAATATATATACTATTTCTGAAAATTCTAAATGTAGTATTACCTTAGAGTGGCAGAATGAATTTTTATAAGGAGGAACTATGCTATTTATATTAAATAAAAATGATCAAGTTATAGAAATCCTCCAAGATGAGGATTTTTCTGATGATGAATATAAGCAACAGATAAATGGAGAGTGGATATATACCTTCCATATAGATAAAATAAACAAAAATATAGTTAAAGAAAATAAAGTTGGATTCTTTGATGAAGATGGTAAATTTCAATTATTTATTATTGATGACACTGAAGAAGTATTTAACTATAGTAAAAAATATGATGTATTAGTATCGTGTTTGCATGATTTTTACGATTTAAGGTTTAGTGTAATAGAAGATAAAAGAGTTATTAATGGAAGTGCTAGACAAGCATTAGAGAAATGCTTAGAAGGTACTTCCTATTCAGTTGGAGAAGTATCAGCATTAGGTAATAAAAATATTAATTTTTATTTTACTAATTCATTATCAGGAATAAATGAAATAATCAAAACTTATGGCGGAGAAGTTTATTTTAGGCTTGAGTTAAATGAAAATAAAACTGCAATAAGTAAAAAATATGTAGATATTAAATATAGCTTAGGTGAAGATACAGGATTAAGATTTACCTTTGATTTGAATTTAGAAGAAGTAAAGAAAAAAGAACATGGTGATATTTTTACAGTTCTATATGGTAGAGGGTCATCACTTGAGAGTGGTAATGGCTATAGTAGAAAAATAGATTTTGCTGATGTAGAATGGTCAACACCAAACAATCCAGTAAATAAGCCTATAGGGCAAAAATATATTGAAAATGTAGAAGCTATAAAGAGATATGGAAGAAAAGAAGGTATATTTGAAGAGAACAATATAAAAGATCCTGAAGAACTTCTAAATGCAACTTATGAAAAATTGAAGGAATGTGAAAGAAGTAAAGTTACTTATACAGTTTCTGTGGAGGATTTATCTAATATATTGGGATATGAACATCTGAAAGTAAGGTTAGGAGATACTGTTATTATATTGGATGAAGAATATGACCTATTAATTCAAGCTAGAATAATAGAACAAAGATATTCAAGAAACTCAAATAATAGTAAAAAGATAATTGTATTAGGTAATTTTATAAAAGGTTTTAGTGATTCTGATTCAAATAGTCAAATAGTGGACAGATTAGATAAGTTAGAGAGTAAACCTAATGATGTAACTGATAAAAACTTTCCTAATACACTTCCTTCTGTTCCAGTTGTAACTACTATAGCTGGTTTTGCAGTTATAGAGCTTTCTTGGACATATGAAAATAAAGTTTATTATACTTACGAAGTTTATGGAAGTAAAATAGAAAACTTTACACCTAATTTTTCAAATTTAATTTTTAAAGGAAATGTAAGTACTTTTTTACACGAAGTAAAACCACAAGAGACTTGGTACTACAGAGTTAGAGCTATAAATACTCACAATAAGGCAACTGAATTTAGTATGCAAGTATCAGCATCAACATTTAAAATTGCAGATGGAACAGAGTATTTCGAAAGCGCAGCTATAAAAGATGCGTTAATAGGAACTTTAAGGTTAGATAGAGCGTGGTTCGGTCAATTAAAAGGAAATAAAATTGATGCTAGGGAAATGAGTGTAACAGATGGGAACGGTGTTAGGACAGTATATATAAGTAACAATGGTAATGTTGAATTAGTAGGAACGATAAAAAGTGGTAATGGAGATTATTTCTCTGTTTTATCAAGAGGTGGACTTTTATTAACTCATAAGGATCAAGAAGTTGGAGGAATAAGGAGTTCAAGATTTGCAAGCAATGAAGATATAAACGGATTAAGTATAGTAATGTCTCCAGAGGGAGATTATTTAGATTTAGGTTATTCTGATAGGGAAGTGCTAAATCCAGGAGCAAAATATTCAGCAATGATGAGATTTACAAGAGCACTTCATGAATTAACAGGAAATTTTATAGGAATACAATTAAAAGCAAATACTAGACTAGATTATGGAAGTGCATTATATTTTAAAAATAATTCGAACTACGACAGTATTATGTATGCATCTACAGGAGGACATATCTGTAGTTTTGGTGATAATGGATTAGTTTTTGGTTATAGAGAAGGAGATTCTAATACAATAGCTATGCAAATAAATGAG